>JBBRIM010000026.1:0-19048 GCA_038221095.1 Candidatus Limnocylindrales bacterium | reverse complement strand
CTCAGACCCTCGCCTCGATGGATCGGGTCGAGGCGTTGGTGGGCGCGACGGGCGCACGGGTCATCATCCAGCACGAGCCCCTCGACCACGCCACTCTGCCGCGGCTGCCTGCAGGCCTTCAATAGCGGAGTCCCCGCCGTTGGCCAGGCCGATCGCCGGCCAGCCTGATCAGAGGTGGGCGACGATGGCCTTGCCGAGGGCGACCATGCTCCCCTGGAGCGCCGCCTTGTCGAGCGCGCTGAAATTCGTGCCACCGACCGTCAGCATTCCACCGGGGACCTGGACGTGGAGGAGGCCCGTCTCGGCCGTGTAGTACGCCTCGGTTCCGACGCCGTCCACCTGGACCACCTTGTCGCCCTGGATCGGCTTGATCGTTGCGTAGGAGATGTACTTCTTATCGAAGAAGACGCGCAGTCCGAGCGGGCTGTCGCCGGGGTTGCCTGCCTTGAGCGCGCCGGAGACGTCGAAGGTGCACACCCCGTAGTCGCCGGACTTGCCAACCGTGGACGTGCCCCCGAACGCGGCCTCAACGTCAGCCTTCGTCGCCACCGTGCACGAGTCCGCGGGGTTGCCGGCGTTGCTCGAGGATCCAGCTGCGCTCGGCGCGGCACTCCCCTGGGCGCTGGACGGCTGTGCGACGGACGAGGCTCCAGAGGTCGCAGCGCTGCCGCCACTGCATGCAGCGAGAGTGCCGACAAGGACGAGGGCGCCGGCCAACCCGAGGCGCCGGGTGAGGCCGGAGGCGAAGGAAAGCCCCTTCGATTGGCTCTTCGTCGTGAACATGCGCATCGGTGGTCCCCCTACCAGTCGGGATGACGTTGGGATGAGATCATCATGCACCAGCCACGATGGGGGCGTGCGGTCGGCTCCTCCACCCGGCGCCTCGAGTCAGCCGCCCTGGACCACGCCCAGGATCGTGACGCCGAGGACAACCAGGCCGATGCCGGCAATCTGGCGGGTGGCCAGGCGCTCATGGAAGAGGAACCAGGACGCGATCGCCGAGAGTGGTGCAAAGAGCGTGGCGAGGACCGCAGCGATGGCGATTGCCTCGTGGGCCCCGATCGTGTACGAGATGTAGCCGAATACCTCGGCCATTCCGACCGCGATGACGAAGGGCGCTGCCTGCCTGCTGATCCGGATCCGACCGAGCGCAACCAGCGGGATCGCCACCAACAGGACGCCGATCAGGCGCGGCGGCATGATCGCCCAGGCGATCGGCAGGAGGGTGCTGATCCGGCCCGAGGAGTACAGCCCGATCCCGAACGAGGCAGCCGAACCCGTGGCAAGGAGGGCCGCCCGCAGCGCGCGCTCGGGGGTGATCGGTTGGCCCTCTGCGCCGCCCACGGCACTGGTTGCGGTGATTGCCACGCCCACCGCGATCACGAGCAGGAGCGCGGCCGCGCCGGGCGAGAGTGTCTCGCCGGCGATGACCGCCAGGACCGCCGCGATCGCACCCTCGGTCGACGCGATCGTGACGACCACGGCCACGGCCCCGATCCGGTAGGCGGCATAGGTCAGGAGCAGGCCCCCAACATTGCCCAGGCCGGCCAGGGCGAACCAGACCAGCGCGCCGTGGCCAAAGTCGGGAGCCGGTGCGACCACCAGGGCAACCGGCAGGGTCACTAGCAGGCCGGCCGCCATCGCCCCGGCGACGGTCGAGGGCGATCCGATCAGGCGGCTGGCCCGGGCCGAGGCCAGCACGGACACAGTGAACATGAGGGCGGCGCCAAGTCCGCCGAGAATGGGAATCATCAGCGCCAGTGTGACGGACGAGTCCGGCCCCGCGCTCGGCCGGCTCGGCGGTAACACGTGCGCACGAGGTGCACCTAGAACAACAAACCGAACGATTTCGAGAGCGTCGCGGGGCTCTGGACGCGGAGGCGGTGTGAGTTTGTGCCGGGCCACGCTTGCGTCGGGATGAAGTCGATCGGCCGGGCCTGGGTGACCAGCTCGAACCCGCGAAAACGTGGCCCTGAGAGGGCAAGAGCTGCAGTTTGTTGTTCTGGGTGCACCATTGGCCCGCGAACGCCCAGCGCGACTCACGGACCGCAGGGGGCCAGGGGCGCGGGCCGGCCGCCATCTGGCCCTCCGACGAGGCTTCTGGTAGCATTCACCCTCCCCTGTCGGGGCGCGCCCTGCGCGCTCGACGGCCTGAACCCACGCATTCATGAGGTTTGAACTTGGCCAGGAAGCCCCGAGGCTGGACCGGCGCTCGAACTCCCTCCGCGCTCAAGCGCGTGCGCACCGCCGAGCGGCGCGCCGAGGTCAACCAGCCGCGCCGCAGCGCCGCCAAGACGCTCGTTTCGAAGGCCGTCAAGATCGCGACCGGCGGCCAGACCGGTGATGCGACCGAGGCCCTCAAGGACGCCCTGAGCGCCCTCGACCGGGCCGCCAAGGCCGGTGCCATCCACGCCAATGCCGCTGCCCGACGCAAGTCGCGCCTCACCCGCAAGGTAAATGCGGCCCTCGGCGGGGCGCGCGTCCAGACCGCCGCCAAGCTGACCAAGACCACCGGCAAGGCAGCCGCGGTCAAGGCCGCCAAGGCACGCATCGCCTCGGCCAAGGCCGACAAGGCGAAGGGCGCCCAGACCGCCGCGGGCAAGGCTCGTGCCGCACTCAGCAAGACCGCCCGGGCAGAGGCCGCGGCGACCGCCGCTGCCGCAGCCGCGAAGGCTGAATCACGGACCGAGTCCAAGGCGACTGCCGCAGCCGCGAAGCCGGCCAAAGGCACTGGCAAGGGCGCTGGCAAGAGTGCGCCGAAGAAGGCTGCCGCCGCCAAGACCGCTCCGGCGGTCAAGACAGCGGCGAAGAGCACGGCCAAGGCCGTCACGGCGCCCAAGGCCACCGCCAAGGCGACGACCAAGGCCGCGCCGAAGAAACCGGCCACCAAGTAGCCCGCGTCCGCTAGGGGGACCGCTCGGTGGCTCGGGCGCTTGCGCTGATCCTGCTGTCCGTCCTGTTCGCAGGCTGCGCAACGGCAGCCCCGATCGCGATGGGACCGGCCTACCCCCTGGCTGCGCCCTCGGCTGGGCTATCCGATCCCGGCCAGCCCAGCCAGTCGCCCGGACAACCCACGCCGCTACCGGCGCCCAGCTCGAGCATTCCGGATCTCGTGCCCAGCCCACCCCCGGTCCACTTGGTCGGAGCCGATTGGCCGGCCACCGTGCGCAGCACGCCCGACCCGGGCTTCAGCCTGCGTGTCCCCGTCCTGATGTATCACCGGATCGTCGCGCCGGCGGACGCCGGGCCGTCCCTGCCGGGGCTTGTCATTGACCCCATCCTGTTCGCCCAGCAGATGAGCCTGCTGGCCACGGCGGGCTGGCACACGATCACCCTGGCGACGCTCCAGGCCGATCTCGCCCGCGGCCGGCGGCCGGCGCCGCGGACCTTCGTCATCACGATCGATGACGGCCATACCGACGGAGTCACGAATGCCCTGCCAATCCTGCGTCGGTTCGGGTTCGTCGCGACCTATTTCGTGGTCATGGGCCGAATCCACAATTCGAACTACCTGAGCCCGGCCGATCTGCGCACGCTGGCCGACGCCGGCATGGAGATCGCCGATCACACGATGGACCACCACAACGTGGCCCGGCTCCACGGCGCGGCCCTGGCCCATGACATCAATGCGGCGGCCGGCCTGATCCGGCAGATCACGGGGCGGGCCCCGACGACGTTCGCCTATCCCGCCGGCGAGTGGAGCCTCGAGGCGGTTGGCGCGGTCGAGGCCGACAACCTGGGGATGGCCGTCACGACCCAGGAGGGCGTCCTCGAGACCTGGGCGAACCGCTTCCTCGTGCCCCGCCTGCGGGTCACCCCGAGTCAGACGGCCATGGACCTGCTGCGCCGACTGTCCGGTTACGCGCTCGACTGAGCGGGTGCCGCCACCGGCCGGGCGGGTGGCCGCGTGATCGCGAACATCAGCCCACCGACCAGGCCGGTCGCGGTCGTGATCGTCAGCAGGAGAACGACCGTGGTCAGCTGCTGGCTCCAGTAGAAGCGCGAGAACGAGGCCGGATCGGTGACCCCGACGGCCGCGAGATCAGCCGCCTTGCCCTGGTCGAGGTAACGCTGGTAGACGCAGTCAGCGCCCGGCGAGCAGGGCACCAGTCGTTCATCGCCAATCCCCCGAGCCTCGACGATCTGACCACCCAGGCCGCGATCGCGGTAGCCGTCGTCAGCATTGAAGAAGAGGAACTTGACCACGAACAAGAGGGCAACCAGGGTCAGCCCGGTGACCACTCCGGCGAACAGGCTGTTGCTGATCACCCGGCGCCACGACTCGCGGCTGCGGTTGGAGCGCTGGTTCGCGTAGTAGCCGATCATCAGCCCGGCCAGCGGGGCCAGCAGCCAGTAGATCGGTTCAATCGGGATGACCAGCAGGAAACTGACCCCGATCGTGACCGCCATGCCGATCCCGACGTACGCCGCCGTGATCGCACCACGATCGACGAATCGACTCAATGGGCGCTCGACAGGGCAGCCCGGCCGAGGTAACGGCTGGTGTCGCCGAGCTCACCCTCGATCCGCAGCAGGCGGTTGTACTTGGCCACCCGCTCGGAGCGAGATGGGGCGCCGGTCTTGATCTGGCCGGTGCCCATCGCCACGACGAGGTCGGCGATCGTGGTGTCCTCGGTTTCACCCGAGCGGTGACTCACCACGGACGCCCAGCCGGCCCGCCGGGCCAGGTCGATCGCATCGATCGTCTCGGTCAGCGTGCCGATCTGGTTGAGCTTGATCAGGACCGAGTTCATCGCGTTCTCGGCGATCCCCCGCGCGATGAAGCGCGGATTGGTCACCAGGATGTCGTCGCCAACGAGCTGGACCTTCGAACCGAGCCGGCTCTGGAGCTCGCGCCAGCCGGCCCAGTCATCCTCGGCCAGCCCGTCCTCGAGCGACACGATCGGGTACTTCGAAATCCAGCGCTCCCACAGGTCGATCATCTCGCCCGAGTCGAGAGTTCGACCCTCGCGGGCGAGCTCGTACCGGCCGGTGACGCCTTCGACGCCGGTGCCCTCGACCAGGAAGGAGCTGGTTGCCGGGTCGAGCGCGATCCCGACCTCGTCACCGGGTCGATAGCCGGCCTTCTCGATCGCCCGGAGGATCAACTCGACGGCCGCCTCGTTCGAGGGCAGGGACGGGGCAAAACCACCCTCGTCGCCCTGGCCGGTCGCATGGCCCTCGTCGTGGAGGATCCCGCGCAGCGCCGCGAAGATCTCGGCACCGGCCCGGAGCGCGTCCGAGAACGACTCGACGCCAACCGGCATGACCATGAACTCCTGGAAGTCGGTCGAGTCCTGGGCGTGCTTGCCGCCGTTCAGGATGTTGAACTGGGGGACCGGCATGATCCGCGCCCCGACGCCGCCGAGGTAGCGGTAGAGGGGCAGGCCGTACGAGGCTGCAACGGCGTGGGCACAGGCGAGCGAGACGCCGAGGATGGCGTTCGCGCCCAGATTCGCCTTGTTCGGGGTTCCGTCCAGCTCGATCAGCGCCGCGTCGATTCCGGCCTGGTCCTCAGCATCCCAGCCGATGATGCTCGGGGCGATCGTCTCGGTGACGTTGGCAACGGCCTTCAGGACGCCCTTGCCACCGAAACGCTTCTTGTCTCCGTCGCGCAGCTCGACGGCCTCGTTGGCACCGGTCGAGGCACCCGACGGTACGGCCGCCCGGCCGACGGCGCCGTCGTCGAGAGCGATGTCGACTTCGATCGTTGGATTGCCCCGCGAGTCAAGAATCTCGCGGGCGTCGACATGGACGATCTCGGTGCTCATCGCTTGGCCTCGACTTCGGCGCCGAGCGCGGTTCCATCGGGCGCGTCCGCCCGGTCGAGCAGGACGGCGATGCCCGGCAGCTCGCGGCCTTCGAGGAACTCGAGCGAGGCACCGCCGCCGGTCGAGATGTGGGTCATCCGCCCAGCCAGACCCTGCTGGGTGACAGCCGCGACCGAGTCGCCGCCGCCAACCACCACGGTGGCACCGGCATCGGCCCGATCGGCCAGATAGCGGGCCATCGCGTTGGTGCCGTAGGCGAACGAGGGGATCTCGAAGACGCCCAGCGGCCCGTTCCAGAAGACCGTCCGGGCCGGCTCGAGCGCCTCTTCCATGAGGGCCAGGCTCTGCTTGCCGATGTCCACGATGTGCCACGAGGCGGGGATCTTGTCGGCCGCCAGGGTCTTGTACTCGGTCCCCTGGGTGACTTCCTTGGCCACGATCACGTCAACCGGCAGGACGATCCGAACGCCCTTGCCGTCGGCCGCGGCCAGGATTCGGCGGGCCTCCTCGACCCGGTCCGGCTCAGCCAGGCTCTTGCCCACGCTCTTGCCCTGGGCGAGCAGGAAGGTGTTGGCCATCCCACCGCCGATGACGAAGCCGTCAACCCGGTCCATCAGGTGTTCGAGGACCCTGATCTTGCCCGAGACCTTGGCCCCGCCGATCACGGCGTAGAACGGCCGGGCAGGATTCTCGAGCAGGTTCGAAAGCTCGCGAATCTCGGCTTCCATCAGCAGGCCGGCGTAGGCGGGCAGGAACTTGGTGATCCCCACGGTCGAGGCGTGGGCGCGATGCGCCGTGCCGAAGGCGTCGTTGACGTACAGGTCCGCGTACGAGGCGAGGGCCTTGGCAAAGCCTGGGTCGTTGGCCTCCTCCTCGGCATGGAAGCGGAGATTCTCGAGGAGGAGCGCCTCGCCCGGCCGGAGCCGGCGAATCGCATCCTCGGTGCCCACGCCCAGGGCGTCACCCGTGCAGGGCACACTCATCCGCAGGAGCTGGCTCAGTCGCTCGGCGACGGGCCGCAGACGGAGACCGTCCTGGACCTTGCCGTCGGGCCGGCCGAGGTGGCTGGCCAGGATGATCCTGGCCCCCTGGGCGAGGAGCGCCCGGATCGTAGGCACGGCGGCCCGGATCCGGGAGTCGTCGGTGACCTTGCCGTCCTGCAGCGGTACGTTGAAATCAACGCGGACGAAGACGCGCTTGCCGGTCGCGTCAACGTCCCGGATCGTCAGCTTGTCCATCGTGGCGCCGGGCGCTCAGGCGACGCTGACGGGCAGGCGCTCGGCGACGTAGCGGATGAGGTCCGCGACGCGGCAGCTGTAGCCCCACTCGTTGTCGTACCAGGCGATCACCTTGACCATCGTCCCATCGAGAACCATGGTCGAGCCGGCGTCGATGATCGATGAGCGGGCATCCCCACGGAAGTCGGTCGATACGAGCGGCTCGTCCGACACGCCCAGGATCCCCTTGAGGGGACCGGCGGCGGCCTCGCGGAACGCGGCGTTGACCTCCTCGACGGTGGTCGGCCGGGCGAGGTCGGCGGTGAAGTCGACGACGCTGACGGTTGGTGTCGGCACGCGCAGGCTGAAGCCGTCGAACTTGCCCTTCAGGCTCGGGATGACCAGGGCCAGCGCCTTGGCCGCCCCGGTCGTCGTCGGGATGATGTTCAGGCCGGCCGCCCGTGCCCGGCGCGGATCCTTGTGGGCCACGTCGAGGATGCGCTGGTCGTTGGTGTACGAGTGGATCGTGTTCATCAGGCCGCGCTGGATCGTCCAGTTGTCGTGGACCACCTTGGCCGCCGGGGCGAGGCAGTTGGTGGTGCAGCTGGCGTTGCTGATGATGTCGTGGTTGGCCGGATCGTAGGTGTCCTGGTTCACGCCGAGGACGATCGTGACGTCCTCGCCCTTGGCCGGCGCGCTGATGATCACCTTGCGGGCCCCGGCCGTGATGTGGGCCCGGGCCTTGGCTGCGTCGGTGAACAGGCCGGTCGACTCGAGGACGATGTCAACGCCCAGGTCGCCCCACGGCAGGAGGGCGGGATCGCGCTCCTTGAGGACCTTGATCTCGCGCCCGTCGATGATCAGCGAATTGTCGGTATGTTCGACACTGCCGGCATAGGCGCCGTAGGTCGAGTCGTGCTTGAACAGGAGGGCGTTCAGGGCCGTGTCGACCAGGTCGTTGACGGCGACGACCTCGATGTCCGGGGCTCGCTCGATCAGCGCCTTGAGCGACTGGCGACCGATTCGACCGAAGCCATTGATTCCGACGCGCACCGTCATGGTGGGCTACCTCCTGGAGATCGGCGGCCGGGGACACTCCCCCGCCGGGGTTGATCAGCCTACGTTTGGAGTTTCCGGCTCGGGGTCGCCCCCCGACCACCGCCATGGGTCATCGGAACGGGGGACCTTCAGCAGGTACGCGCATCGTACGACGCCGGGGCCGTCAGGGCCGGTTCACGGGATCAGTGACGCTCAATCGGGGCCCGCCCGGCCCGCCAGCGATCGTCGTCGAGGCGACCGCTCACGAGTGGCTGGGAACCCGCCAGGCTGACGTCTGGGCCGAGCTCGGCCAGCACGACCCGGACCCGGGCGGCCGGGGTCGGAAACGAAGCCCGTTTGATCTCGGCCCGGGCCGGGTCCAGGAGCCGGTCGCCCTGGTGTTCGGCGATCGAGCCACCGACCACGATCAGGTCCGGGTTGAAGGCGTTGACGAAGCCGGCGCAGGCCAGCGCGAACGCTCGCCGGGCGTGGATCATCAGGGCCGCACAGGTCGGATCGCCGGCGTCCTCGCCCTCGGCCACGTCGCGCGCGTTGAGCCCGCCCGGGCCCTCCGGACCGGCTGCGGCTCGCGTCGCCAGGAAGGGTGAGTCGCCCCGGGCAACGGCGGCCCTTGCGTCCCGGGCCAGGGCGACACCGCCACTGATCGCCTCGAGGTGGCCGCTGCCACCGCAGCCGCAGCGCGGACCATCGAGCTCGATCGAGACGTGGCCGAGCTCACCGGCCATGCCGTCCGGGCCGTGGAGGAGCTTGCCCGCCGTCATGATCGCGCCACCGACCCCGGTCGAGACCGTCAGGTACAGGAAGTCGTTCACCTTCCGGGCCGCGCCAAAGATGTGCTCGCCGAGCGCGGCAACGTTCGTGTCGCGGTCCAGGTAGACCGGCAGGCCGAGGGCAGCCTCGAGCTCGGCTGCGATCGGGATGTCATGGAAGTCCGGGCCCAGGTTGGGCGGACTGACGATCAACCCGGTCCACGGGTTGATCGGACCGGGCGACGACACGCCGATCCCAGCAAGACGCGCGCGGATATCGGCCGGCGTGTCGGCCCGGGCTGCGGCCAGCGTCTCGACGCAGGTCCGCACGATCGCGGCAGGCCCGAGTGCCGTCGGCGTCGACGTGGCGTGGCGAGCGATCCGACTACCGTCGGCCAGGATCGCGGCCGCCCGGATCTGGGTGCCTCCCAGGTCGAGGGCGAGAACGGGCTGATCAGGCAGCGGACGATTCCTTGAGCGGCAGGAGGCTGGCGCGCCTCATTGTGGCAGGCAGCAAGAGGCCCCCGTCGGTAATCGGCGGGGGCCTCCGATGCAGTACGTGGCGGGCGTCAGCCGCCGATCTTGAAGACCTTGCCACCGCAGATCGGGCAGGTGCCCTGGATCGCCGGCTTGCCATTCTTCATCGTGATCTTCTGGGCGCCGACGACTTCGACCTTCTTCTTGTCCTTGACGCAATAGGCCTCGGCCATTCCGGGTCTCCTCTCCAACAATCCTCGGCGTTACGAGACGCTTGCCTCGTATCCGCCCCTATGTTCCGGTCCAGAGGGAGGGCCGCCAGCGGTCCGCCCCGTTACTGCGCTTCTGACGCTCCATTGCGGCGAGGTTCCAGAGCCCTTCGAGCCCGGTCTCGACGCAGGCCGCCTCCGCGCGGCTCCTGGCTTCGCCGACTGCGAAGTCGCCCGACGGTCGATGTGCGTAGACCGCGCATACGACGCCTGCTCGACATCCAGCCAACCCGGCCAGGACCAGTAGTGCCGATGCCTCCATCTCAAAGTTGAGGACGCGCTGGCGCGCCATCTCCTCAGCGAGGTCAGGGTAGCGGATGGGCAGCTGCGGTATCGGACGCCCTTGCGCACCGAAAAACCCAGGGGCCGTGGCCGTTATCCCGACATGCGCCCGGTGTCCGAGCTTCGCCGCTGCCTCGACGAGCGCCGCGACCGCCTCATAGTCGGCAACCGCAGGATAGCCATCGTGGACGAAGAAGCTCGTCGTCGCCTCGAGCCGGACCGATCCGGACGAGATGATCAGGTCACCCAGCGCAATCTCCGGCTGGAGGGCGCCGCACGACCCGACCCGGATGAAGGTCGGACGTTCCGTGATCGCCAGAATTTCGGCTACGACGATCTCGACGTTGTCGGTGCCGATCCCGGTCGAGACGACCGAGACCCGCTCGCCGCGATACGTCCCGGTGACCGAGGCGAACTCCCGGTGTCGCCACTCGCCCTCGATATTCTCGAGGCGCGTGGCGATCCGGTCGGTTCGGTCGGGGTCGCCGGGGAGGAGGATGTACTCGGCCAGGTCACCCCGGCCGAGTCCGATGTGGTACTGCCGTTCTCCGGTAGGGAGTGCGACGCGGTGATCCGCGTTCGGCAAAACCTCGTCCCTCGCTCGCCTAGCGCTTCGCTGGCGCGAAACTCGGCCGAGGATAGACCCGCGCTCGAATGAGCGTCAACTCCGCCCGAGCGTGGACCGCGCACGGTGACCGCGCCGGACGAGCGGCAGGACGACGGCCAGGGCCACGATCGCCCCGAACAGGACCAGGCCGATTGCCTCGGCTGGGCTGACCGCGCCCGGGCTGCCCGCTGCTTCCGGAACGCCGCCCGCGTCCCGACCGGCGAACGCCTCGGACCCGGCGCCGCTCCCCGGCGAGGGCTGGGTTGTCGACCCTCCGGCCGGCCCGGCTGCGGCCGTGGCCTGCACCCCTGGGTCGCCGGTCTGGACGATGCCGTCGACATCGGTGACGAGCAGGTACGGACCCGTCGCGTCCACTTCGACGAGCCCGGTCGCCTCGAGCGGATCGCCGACTTCGACGAGGTCGAGGTAGGCGGCCGCTTCCCCGCCGACGATCAAGCGGCCGGTCGCAGTGGCGTCGTTGATCGAGATCACGCTGCGATCGATCGCGCTGACCAGACCGCCGACCTGGACCCGTCCTCCGCGGTGGGCAGCGAGGTCGCGCAGGTCGACCGATGGAGCGACCGATGGAGCGACCGGTGGGAACTGCGTATCGGGGCCGGGAGAACCAGTCCCGGCGGGGCCGATCCCGGGACCCGAAGCCCAGTCAGGGGGCGTTGGTCGGATCGGATCGGGCGGTCCGAAGAGGAGATCCTGCATCGAACGGGGCTCGATCGCGAAGCGCTGGTCCGTCGCCGAGGGGTACGCCCGTCGGACAATCCCGATGATCGTCGCAGACCGTCCGACGAACAGCCGGCCGACAGAGGTCTGCGAGCCGGCCAGGCCGACGATCGGGATCCTGGCCGAGCCGAGCACGAGCTCGGCCCGCCAGCGTTGACCGAATCGGTGGAGGACCTCGAGCCGGCCGCTGACCTGGACGAGGCGCCACTCGAGCTCAGGACCGGGTGCGGCCGTGAGCCGGACGGGGACGGGCTGGCTGGCGAGCCCGAGCCAGGTGACGGTCGAGGCGGTCAGGCGCGGGGCGCCGAACGAGCGGCCAACGAGACCGCCGACCTGCAGGCGGGCACCTGGGACAGGGGTATGGCCGCCGAGACCCGCCGAGCCCGGAGAGCCGGCCAGGGGCAGGCGCACCTCGATCGCGGCGGTCGCGTCCTGGATGACAACCAACCGGCCACCCGGGTTGAGCAGCGTTGGGCTGATCGTGACGACGCCGGCAACAGAGGCCTGGCCGGCCCGGCGCAGCGCTTCAGCGATCGAGATCGTCCCGGCCGTTGGGCTGGGCATGGGCGAGGCGCTCGGCAGGGCAGTTGGCGACGGCATTGGCGTGGGTGTTGGCGTCGCGCCTGGAGTTGGGCTCGGCAACGCGGTCGGACTTGGGCTGGGCGGCCGCGTTGGCGTTGGGACAGGGCTGGGCGACGGGGTTTGGGTCGGGCTGGGTCTGGGAGTCGGGCTGGGGGTTGGGGTTGGCCCCGGGGTTCGGCTCGGGGTCGGGCTGGGGCTCGGGCTGGGACTGGCAGAGGGACTCGGCCAGATCACGGGGCTGGACGAAGGCCCTGGAGTGAGACTCGGCGACGGCCTGGGGGTCGGCGTGGCAGATGGCCTGGGTGAGGGGCTGGGTGTTGCGCTTGGCCGGGGACTCGGGCTCGAGCCGGGCGCCGGCCGCGGGGGCGACCCGAAGTTCTCCGGAGCCGGAGCCGAGTTGAGCGACCAGTCGGCCGCGTTGTCATTCGTGTCGATGACGTTGCCGCCGACGCCACCCGGCCGGCGCTCGATGCTCGAGCTGGCGGGCGGGGCCGGCGCAGGCACCGTCTCGACGAACCCATTCGTGGCGTTGCCCCAGCCGACCGCATCGATCGGCGTTCCGCCCACCGGCCGCAGGACCAGGCTGCCACCGGTCGCAGCGATCCCGGCCGTGTAAGTGGTATCGGCCTGCCCGGCCCAGGTCCCCGCGGCATTCGCAATCAGCAGGTGCCGGCCGGAGGCGAGGAGCGTAGCCGTTGCCCAGCCCGCCCGGCGGATGGCGTTCGTTCCCGCCGCTGAGGCGTATGCGAGCTCGAGGCCATTCAGGTCGACCGTGGTCGCACCGACGTTGGTCAGTTCGACATATTCGTCCGAAGCAGATGCCCCGCCCGTCACGACCTCGGCGATCAGCAGACCGCTGGAACGCGGCCAGCCGACCGCCGGAACGCGGATGGCGGCCACCGGGAGCGGGGCCGCAACGGGCGCCGCAGCCAGGGCAAGAGCGGCGACCGACCAGGGCAGAACAAGGGCGGCCAGGGCCACCCGCCGGGCTCGAACCATCGACGACCTCCAGGCGGGGATTCGCAAAGCGGGTGTTCGTTGTAGCGGTTCGCGCTCAGCTGCGACTCAACTGCAACTGCACCGGCGCTGCGCCGCAGGTCGATCGGGGCATCTTTCGTCTACGATGGCGTTGCATCGGAGCAGGCCCATCTCGCCGGCCCGGTGTGAGTCGAGATTGCCCAAAGCAGGAGGCACCGTGGTCCGCGCCAAGAGCACCGATCGCGCCGAAGCCCGTCGGCGCTACCGCGCCGCGACGGCGACACCCGATATCGAGAGCCAGTCGTTCGAGGGCCCGATGGAGGGAGGGCGATCGAGCGCCACTGGAGCCGCCCCGGCCCGACCGGCCCGAACCGGCATGTTCGGCTCGTTTCGGACGTCGATTCGGCCGGTCCACCTGCGGGAGGACCTGCTCGACCTGCCCCGCCTGGCCACCAGGACGTTCGCGATCTGGGTCCCGTCGCTGATCCTCCTGGCCGTGTTCGGCCTGTTCGAGGCAACCGGCGGAAACCTCCAGTCCCAGAGCGTCCCGGCCATCGCGTTCAACCTGTTCGTCTTCCCGCCGCCCCTCGCGGCGGCCTTCCTGGCCGGGATCCTGACCCAGCGTTCGAGCTATCTGGCCGGCGGGATCGTGGGCGTCCTAGCCGGAATCCTGTTCGCCATCTACGTGTTGACGGCACCGCTGACGTCGGCGAACGGCGTCGCGATCACCAGCGACGTGCGCGTGCAGAACGCCGCCTACGCCTTCCTCGTCTCGCCGGTGGCAGGCGTCGCGATCGGCGGGTTCGCCGGCTTCTACCGGCGATTCCTGCGGATGGCCAATCCGAACACGGCAAATCGACGTGCGCCGTCCCGCGGCGCCAGGCCGGCCGCTCGCCGGCGCTAGCGACCGCGCCTGAACGGCGCGCCAAATCCGGACGCGTCCGGCCGGCGAAGGAATAGCAGGACGCGTCCCGGACGATCGCCGGCCGAGGTGACGGATCTCGAACGGAGGCTCGGACCGAACGCAGGTCCGCGACCCGGCCGCCCGATCCCCGGGCGCGTCCACTTCAACGGCGCACACGGTCAGCCCGTCCGCCGCCCACCGGCATAGCCGAGCTGGCGGACGCCCGCCGGACGGCCCGGCCCGCCGAATTCGGCGGCCATCTCGGGCAGCGGCCGGATCTCCACGGCGATCACGTTGACAACATCCCCATCACGCTGGAGCCGGCCGTCGACGAGCAGCAGGGCGTGGCGTCGAACCACTCCTCGGAGTCGCGCCCAGGCATCCGGCCAGAGCGTGACGTTGACCATCCCGGTCTCATCCTCGAGGGCCAGGAAGACCGTCCCCTTGGCCGTCATCGGGTGCTGCCGGGTGACCACCAGGCCCCCGATCCGGATCTTGCCCAGGCGATGTTCGTTGAGAGCGGCGTTGGGCACCGCCCCCAGCCGCTCGAGGGCCGGCCGGAAGAGGCTGATCACCTGCTGGCGGGCGTCGAGCGAGAGGACCGCGTAGGCATCGCCGAGCCGCTCGGTCTCACCGATCGGGGGCAGGGCCGGCGCGTCGGTCGGCGGCAGGCAGAGGTCGAGCGGGCGACCGGCTGCCCGGCCCGAGGTGCCGGCGACCCGGCGGGAGGCCACCTCGCGCAGTTGCCAGAGCAACTCCCGGCGCGGGCGGCCAAGCGAATCGAGGGCACCGGCCCGGACCAGCCGCTCGATCGTCTCTTCGGGCAGCCCGGTCCGCTCGACGACATCGGTCAGGCCGCGATACGGGCCACGGGCCAGCTCGGCGTCGAGCGACCCGGCCTGCTCCGGGCCGATCCCCTTGACCAGCCCGAGCCCGAGTCGAACCCCCCAGCCGACCGCACTCTCGGCCGACCAGCGTTCGCGCTCCACCGGGTCCGGCAGGACACAGGCAGGCGATTGGACCGGTTCCGGCCGGCGATCGATCCCGAGGCCCTCCGGCAGCGGTTCGCCCGGCCGGCCGACCCACTCGGTGGTCGTCCGGTAGCTCGATGCGTTGAGGTCCACCGGCAGGACCGCGACGCCATGGCGCTTGGCATCGTTGACCAGGACCTCGACCGGGTAGAAGCCCATCGGCTGGGCGTTGACCAGGCCGACCAGGAACTGGGCAGGGTAGAACAGCTTGAGGAACGAGGATTCGTAGGCCGTTCGGGCAAAGGCGGCGGCATGGCTCTTGGCGAAACCGAACGAGGCGAACCCGGCAACCCGCCGGAACAGCTCCTCGGCATCCTCGAGGGGCAGGCCCTGGATGGCCACGCAGCCGTCGACGAACCGGGCGTGGAGCTTCTCCATCTCCCGGCTCGAGCGCCAGGTGCCCATCGCCCGCCGAAACCCGTCTGAATCGGCGGGGCTGAAGCCGGCGACATCGATCGCGATCCGCATGACCTGCTCCTGGTACAGGATCACCCCGAGGCTGTCGGACAGGATCGGGGCCAGGCTGGGATGGAGATAGGTGACCGGCTCGAGACCCTGCTTGCGGCGCAGGTAGGGGTGGACGGCGTTGCCCTGGATCGGGCCCGGCCGAATGATCGCCACCTCGACCACCAGGTCGTCCAGGCAGTTCGGGCGCGATTTCGGGAGGGTCTGCATCTGGGCCCGGCTCTCGACCTGGAAGACGCCCACCGTGTCGGCCGCCTGGAGCATCCGGAAGACCCCGGAGATGTCCTCGGGCAGGCGGTCCAGGTCGAGGCAGGTGGCGCAGTCGTGCTCGATCAGCTGGACGGTCTCGTCGATCGCCGCCAGCATCCCCAGCCCGAGCAGGTCGAGCTTGATCAGCTTGAGCGTCTCGACATCGCGCTTGTCGTACTGGACCACGACCCGGCCGGGCATCGTCGCCCGCTCGAGTGGGGCGATGTCGATCAGCGGCGCGGCCGTGATCAGCATGCCCCCGGTATGGATGCTCAGGTGACGCGGAAAGCCATCCATCCGGACGCAGAACTCGAGCCATCGTTCCCAGTCGGACAGGCCGGCGGTGCTGCCGACGTGGACCTCGGGGTCGGACGTGGGGCTGGTGGCGGGGCCAGTGACGGGGCCGGCGCCGCCCCATTGGTTCGGCCGGCCGAGCCGATCGGTTCGTCGTTCTGGTGGCAGAAGCGCGCCACTTTCGGGGTCAACCGGCTGGCCCGTGCCGCGGCCGGACTTGAGCCAGGCAACGCTCGCCGGGGAGTCACCCGGGCCGCCCTTGTCGTCGGCCGGGCCGCCTGCCCGAACAGCGGGCTTGCCGGCGAGCTTGAGCTGGCCCATTCGATCGGTCAGGCCACGCGCCTCGGCCGCCCCTGCGGTCGTGGTCACCGGGTCGGCCCGATCACCGGGCCGGCGGAAGAACTCGGCGAAGCCGCCATCGGCCTCGAGATCGCGCCGGACCATCACCGAGTCGTACGTCTCGAGGGCCTTGGCGACCCGGTCGACGAGCGGCCGGGGGAAGCCGAGGGCCAGCCCCACCTCGCGCACGACCGAGCGAGCCCGGTAGGTCACGACGTTGCAGACCATCCCGGTGTGCTCGGTGCCGTAGCGCTCGTAGACGTACTGGATCACCTCTTCCCGGCGCTCGGATGAGAAGTCGATGTCGACATCGGGATAGGTGGTCCGGCCCTCGTTGATGAACCGCTCGAAGAGGAGGTTGTGGCGGATCGGGTCCACCCGGGTGATCCCCAGGACGTAGGCCACGATCGAGTCGGCCGCGCTGCCCCGGCCCTGGGCGGGGATCCGTCGTGCGCGGGCGAAGCACATCAGGTCCCAGCAGATCAGGAAGAACTCGGCCAGGCCGGTCCGTTCGATCACCTGGAGCTCATGGCTGAGCTGGCCGAGGACGGCCGGGGTGAACGGGTGATAGCGCCGCCGGGCACCCTGGTTGCACAGTTCGGCGAGATAGCTGAAGGGGGTCTCCCCGGCCGGCACGCTGAAGCCGGGGAAGCGATAGCGCTCGAAGCCGAGGTCGACCGAGCAGGCGGCGGCGATCTCGACGGAGGCGGCCAGGCCCTCCGCCCATGCCCGGGCCGTGCCCGGATCCATGGCGCCGGCGGAGGGATCGGCCGGCGGAAGGGCCAGCAGATCCGCCTCGGACTTGAGGTACGACTCGCCATCCGAGCGGCGCAGGTCGGCCAGCTGATCGAGGGTCCGTCCGTGGCGGATGGCGGTCACGACGTCGTGCAGCTCGCGGCCTTCGGGCAGGGCGTAGTGGACGTTGTTGGTGACGACGGTCGGCAGGCCGAGTTCCTCGGCCAGGCCGGCGGTCTCGGCGACGAGCCAGTCATCCTCGGGCAGGAGGTGATGCTGGAGCTCGAGGATGAAACCCGCCGCGGCGGCGGCTCCAGGCCCGGGGCGTCCGGCCTTGCCCTCGGCCTTGGCCCCGGCCCCGGCCGGGCTGCCGAAGATCGCGGCGTACCCCTCGGCCACTCGTCTTGCCCCCTCCCGATCGCCCACGCGCAGGCGCCGGGCGAGCTCTCCGTCGCGGCAGCCGGACAACGCGATGAGTCCTTCGGCATGGTTGGCGAGGAGTGCCTGGCTGAACCGCGGCGCCCCCTTCGTGCCGGCCAGGTTCGCCCGGCTGATCAGCCGGCACAGGCTCCGGTAGCCACTGGCGTCGCGGGCCAGCAGGACGAGGTGCGGGCCGCGCGCTCCAGCACCGATTCCGCGGAAGTCCTCCTTGACCGGCTCGCGCCGGCCGGGCAGCCGCGTCCGTTCCGGCCGGGGGCGAGCGGGCAGGCCCCCGGTCGGGCTGTGGGCCGGGTCAATGGTGGCCTGGCCGGGTGGGCGGCGGCCGGCCGGCCGGGCCGGGCGGGCAGCGCGACGAGCCGGGACGACGATCCGCCCGGGATCCGGCGCGAACGCGTCGAGTAGCTCGATCTCCACCCCGATCACCGGGTAGAGGCCCGCCTCCCGGGCGGCAGAAGCGAACCGGACGACCCCGTACAAGCCGCCATGGTCGGTCACGGCGAGGCCGGTCAGACCAAGCACCAGCGCCCGATCGATCAGCTCATCGGCGGCCGACGCACCATCGAGGAACGAGAAATTGGTGTGGCAGTGGAGTTCGGCGTAGGCCATGCCCAATGATCGAACAAACGTTCGATATGTGTCAATGACGGGGCCCGTCTGACGTCCCGGAACTGGCCCGGATTTCGCCGGCCGACCGACGAAACATTTGGGCCGGGTCCGGCGTCTTTCGTGCAGGCCAGATCGGATGCGTGCCTGGGGGTTCGCGACCGCTCCTGGCGGCGACCGACTCGCATGTCGGGACGCCGACCCGGTCCCCGTATTCGAACACGAGTGCAGGGACCCACGAGGCCCCGCCGTCTGGGGTGCGGCGGGGCCTCGCAATTTCTGGCCTCGGCTTGTGCGACCGGGATCCTCGGCCGGGGTGCAGGACCTGCGGGCCGGCTGCCGGGTACAGTAGGCGGCGATGAACCTTCGAATGCGCGACCTGATCGGCGCGGGTTGCCTGGCCTGTCTCCTGATCGGGCTGATCGTGATCTTCGTGGTGGGCAACATTCCGAAGTAGCCCTCGAGCGGCGTCTCGGGGCTGCGCCCGCGGCTGAAGCCCGCCCAGGCGCGCAACTTCTTGTCGTTTACCAGCCCCCGTAGTTCTAGGGAAGAATTCGGCTCCTTTCTCAGGCTGGACGGCCAGGAATCGAGAAGCCGGCGGCCGATTCGTGCACGATCCAGCGTGGCTCGGAGCCCGGACCACCGGTCGAACGGGGGCGTGGACCCCGATTCTTTGCGTAGTACTACGGGGGCTGGTAATCGGGAAGAACCGGCCGTCGGCGAGTCTCGGCAAGCCCGGCCGGCCAGCGCCGCCACGCCACGCCGCGCCACGAACCGGAACGCTCAGTCGTATACGCGCTCGAGGTGCCAGGAGCCGTCGACCCGGTCGAGGTAGACGAGGGCGAGCCAGCGCGGGCCGACGACCTTGAAGTAGTCCCGGGCGATCGGCTGGCGCCACCAGGCCTCGTCGACCCGCCAGCGGTTGCAGACCTCGACCGTCTCGCGCCGGCCGGCCCAACGGATCGCGACCAGCCGGCCACCGAGATCCAGCTCCACCTCGATCGAGGGATGCTCGCGCAGGAGCCGGGTCATCGGGCGGGCCGGGTCATCGGGCGATCTCGACCGGGTGCCACGTCCAGCGCCCCTCGGACAGCGGCGCCTCGGGATCGGCCAGCTCGACCCGGCCGATCCGATCATCGCCGAAGGCCAAGGCGAGTCGGGCGAGCTGCCAGCGCAATCGGGCCACCCGGTTCGCCTGCGGGATGAACAGGGCGAGTTGCTGACCGCTGGCCGGGGCGACCTCGTCGAGCTCCAGTTC
>JBBRIM010000025.1:0-19111 GCA_038221095.1 Candidatus Limnocylindrales bacterium | reverse complement strand
AGCTGCGCGAACGGACCCTGGCTCTCGTTCGAGCCGTTGGCCGGCCGCGTGGCGCCGGGCCCGCGCCAACCCCCGAGCCTCAGCCAACGCTCCCGCCATCGTCCCTGGCCCTGACCCGCCGGCGCTCGCTTCGTTCGCTCGCCCTGCCCCTCGGCCTGGCCGCCGCCATCGTGCTGGCCGTGGCCGGGACGGCCGTGATCATGAACAACCGCTTGAATCCGGCGCTCGCCGTCAGCCAGGCGACTGCCGATGAACTGGCCCGGGTCACGACCTGGACCCTGCGGGTCGGGGCGGAGCCGGACGTCCGGCGTGTCGCGCTGGTCGGCCCGGCTGGGTCGGGAGCCGACGGTGCCGTCCTCTTCTCGCCCACGACCACCGACCTGGTCGTGGTCGCCCGGGGCCTCCCGGCTGCTCCCGCCGGACGCGAGTTCCGCTGCTGGGTCCTGATCAATGGGACGCGCGTCGACATGGGTCGGATGGACCAGGGCGCGGGGCTCGCCTACTGGGTCGGGCCGGTAGCCGCCCTGAAGCAGCTACCGACGGGCACCCCGTTCGGCGTGTCGCTGACGAACAACGGCTCGATTGCAACGGGCGATCCGGTCCTCAGTGGATCGGTCGGGGGCTAGGTGGGGCTGCCCGTTCGCCCGCGGTCAGGCATCGGTGGCCGATTTCGAACCGGCCTCGCCGTCCGCCCGGAGGTCGGCCAGGTGGCGCCACTCGGCACCGCACGCGAGGCAGCCGATCGCCGGTTCCTGGAGCGCTGGGCCAGCGACCAGGCCGTAGGCCTCGTCGAGCGGCCGATAGCCGGTCGTATCGATCTCGGGCAGGGTCAGCAGGGCCAGCCGATGCGCACCACAGCGTGGACAGGCTTCCTCGGAGCGGCTCGACTCGTTCAGGGCGGGGTCGCCCCGATCGTCGGACCCACCAACCCGATCGGTCATTCCCGGCACCTCGCTGCGCCACGCCGATCATGGGTTGGTTCCCCGGCCGGTCGGCCGCGACGCGAGCGTCGATGATGCCTCGGCCGCGCGAATCCCGTCAGGGCAACTCCGTCCCAGAGGCCGACGTGGCTGCCATGTTCGACGAAATCGCCCCGGTCTACGATCGGGTCAACAGCCTGATGACCGCGGGTGGCGATGGCCGCTGGCGGCGGGCCGCGGCGGACGCGGCCGATCTTGCGCCGGGCGGAGCCGTGATCGACGTTGCCTGCGGTACGGGCAAGTTGAGCGCCACCCTCGCCCAGCGAGTCGGCCCGTTCGGCCGGGTGGTCGGGATTGACCTTGCCCCGGCGATGGTCGCAGCGGCCCAGGAGGCCTTCGGCGATCTCGTACAGCTCAGCTTCCGGGTAGGCAACGCCCTCGCCCTGCCGTTTCCCGACGCCGAGTTCGATGCCGCCACGATCGCCTTCGGGCTGCGCAACCTGTCCGACTTCGAGGCGGGCTTCCGGGAGCTCGCCCGGGTGGTCCGGCCGGGGGGCGTGGTCGTCTGCCTCGAGCTGACGACGCCGCCGCAGCGCGGCTGGGGCCGCCTGTTCCGGTCATCGTTCGGCCGGTTGGCGCCGCTCGTCGCGACTGCCTTCGGCCACGGCCGGGCCTATCGCTACCTGCCGAATTCGCTCGATGGGTTCCCGGACGCTCCGACCCTGGCTGCGACGATGGGCGCGGCCGGTCTCGACCAGGTCACCTTCCGGCGACTCGCCGTGGGTGCCGTTGCCCTTCACGTCGGTCGCGTTCCTGGGCTCACCAGTCAGGCGGGTTCGGCGGGCCCTGGCTGATCGGCCCCAGGCCCAACGGCCGGCTCGAGCTCCTCGACCTGGAGGGCCGGCCCGGCCAGCCATTCACGGTTGAGCCGGAGAACGTCCTCGACCAGGGCGGGATCGACGGAGGTGCCGCCGCTGCCCGACTCGAGCAGCCCCGCGATCCAGTCTGCCTCGCGGCTCAGTTCCCCGTCGGCCTGCTCATCCGCCCGCCGCGCAAAGTCGGCCATGACGAGGAAGACGAGCAGCGCCCCGATGACCAGCCCGACGAGGAGCAGCCACCATTGAAACTCGGCATTCATGGGCGGCAAGTATAGGCAGCCCGGCTCGCCGGACGGCTCGCTGCACCTCCGGCCAGATATCGGCGGCCAGCCGGTACACTCTGTCTCAATGTTCGATTTCACGCCCCCGTCGATCGCGCTCCAGCTCGGCCCGATCCCCGTCTACTGGTACGGGGTCTGCTACGCCGTCGGCCTGGTCCTGGTCTATACCGTGATCCGGAGTGGGGTCCGGGCGCGCGGACTGGATGAGTCCCTGTTCGCCAACGGGATGATCATCGTCGCGGTGGTCGCCCTGATCGGCGGCCGGGCGTACCACGTGATCGACCAATGGGCGCTCTACAAGGACAACCTGCTCAAGATCGTCCTACCGCCCTACTCCGGGCTCGGCGTTTACGGCGGGATCTTTGCGGGCATGGTCGCGGTGATCGTCTATGCCCGGATGCGACGCCAGTCCTTCTGGGCGTGGGCCGACGTGATCGTACCCGGCCTCTTCGCGATGGAGTTCGTGGCCCGCTGGGGCAACTTCTTCAACCAGGAGCTGTACGGGCCGCCGACGACAGCGCCGTGGGGGATTGCGATCGAGTGCGGCCATCGGGTCGCGGCCTACCTCTGTCCACCCGACGGCTCGACCCCGCTCAACGCCCACTTCAAGACCCTGTTCCTGTACGAATCGATCTCGGGCCTGGTTGGAATGATCACCCTGCTGTGTCTGTCCAACCGCCACGCCAGCCGTCTGCGAACGGGCGAGATTGCCCTGATCTTCTTCATCTGGTACGCGATCGTCCGGTTCATGCTGGAGTTCCTGCGGGTCGACAACTGGACCTTCTTCGGGGTGCCGACGGCCCAGTTGATCTCGGCCGGCGTGGTCGTCCTGGCCGTGGTCCTCCTGGTCACTCGCCATCGCCGGCTGCCGCCGGGGCTGTCCCAGCCGACGACTGGCGACCAAGCGGACGATCCAGCCTCTGTCGACGACTCCACTGGCTCGCTTCCGGCCGAACCCGCCAGCGCGGACGCCTGAGCGAGCATGGTCGAACCGGCCGCGGAGCCGTCGTCGAGCTCTCCGGCCGGTCCGCCCCGCGGCCGTCAGAAAGCACGCACCTCGCCCGAGGCGCTCGCCCGTGGGCGCGGCGGCGTGCGCGAGGGACTCGCCTGGCTCGGCCGCTCGCCCGAGGCAACCGCCGGGCCGCTCGTCCGAATCGCCGGCCGCCTCTTCCGCCTGATCGCCTTCGGCATCCTGCGCCTCCAGCACGAACGACTCGGCTCCGACCACATCCCCGCCGTTGGGGGCTACGTGGTCGTGGGCGCGGTTCATCGGGGCTGGATGGACCCATTCCTGATCCTGAATGCGCTGCCGCTCGAGCCGCGGGTCTGGTTCCTGGGCAGCGGCCCGTCCGCGTTCAGTGCCCGTTGGCGCGAGTGGTTGTTACACCGGCTCGGGGGGATGCTGCCGGTATGGCGAGGTGGCGTGGGGATCGACCAGCACGTGGCTTCGGCCCGGGCGGTCGTGGTGGCGGGCGGGGTCTTCGTGCTGATCCCCGAGGGCGGCGTTGCCGGGCCGCCGGACCGGCTGGCGCCCTTTCGCTTTGGCTCGGCCCTGATCGCGCTGCGGCTCGGGGCGCCGATCCTGCCGATCGCGATCGTCGGCAGTGCCGAGCTGTATATCGGTCGACGCCTGGCCACCCGGTTGCTGGCTCCGACGACCGCGGCCCTCCTGCTCGGTCAGGATTGGCCGGCCGACGGCCGGCTGCCCGAACCCGGCAGCCGGGCCGAGCTCGAGCTGGCCCACCGGCTGACCGAGCGATTGTCCGAGCTGCTCGGCCCGGCCGTTGCCGCGCTCTACCCGCGTACGATCGATCCGCCCGGCCGACCTCGCCGGTGGCGCGGATTGACCTGGCTCTTCCTCGCCCGACCGCGGACGTGAGCCGACCGGCTATCCTCGCGGGGATGGACTACGCCCGTTCGATCCTCGACCTCGTCGGCAATACGCCACTCGTCCAGCTCACCCGGGTCACCCGTGACCTTGGCCCGCTCGAGCGGCAGCCGCTCATCCTGGCCAAGCTCGAGACGATGAACCCGGGTGGTTCAGTCAAGGATCGGATCGGCCTGCCGATGATCGAGGCGGCCGAGCGGGCGGGGCTGCTCAAGCCGGGTGGCACGATCATCGAGCCGACCAGCGGCAACACCGGTCACGGCCTGGCGATCGCCGCTGCCCTGAAGGGCTATCGCTGCATCTTCGTGATGGCCGACAAGCAGTCGTCGGAGAAGCAGGCCCTGCTGCGGGCCTACGGCGCCGAAGTCGTGCTCTGCCCCACGAACGTGGCGCCCGAATCGCCCGAGAGCTACTACTCGGTCGCCGCCCGGCTGGCCCGCGATATCCCCGGCGCCTTCAAGCCCGACCAGTACTGGAACCCCGAGAACCCCGCGGCCCACGAACGCACGACCGGACCTGAACTGTGGCGCCAGACGGATGGCCGGCTGACCCACTTCGTCGCCGGCGTCGGCACCGGTGGCACGATCTCGGGGACGGCCCGCTACCTCAAGGCCCAGAACCCGGCGATCCAGGTGATCGGGGCGGATCCCGAGGGCAGCGTCCTGTCGGGCGACACGGCCCGGCCCTACCTGACCGAGGGCGTCGGCGAAGACTTCATGCCCGGAACGCATGACCCGGCGCTCGTCGACCGCTGGGTTCGAGTCTCCGACCGGGATGCCTTTGCGGCGGCTCGCCGGCTCACCCGTGAGGAGGGAATCCTGTCCGGTGGCTCGTGCGGCACCGCCCTCGTCGCCGCCCTGACGGTTGCCCGCGAGCTGACCGCGACCGCCGCCGGCCAGGCGGCGATCCTGGTCGTGCTCCTGCCCGACAGTGGCCGCAACTACCTGTCCAAGCTCTACAACGATGAGTGGATGCGGGTCAACGGCCTGCTCGCCACGAGCGGCGGCGCGGCCCATATCGGGGACCTCCTGGTTGATCGGCATGGCGATGCCGCCCGACCCCAGCTGGTCCTCGCCCGGACGACCGAACGGGTCGGCTCGGCGATCGAGAAGCTGCAGGCGTACGGGATCAGCCAGATGCCCGTGTCCGAAGCCCACGAGGGCGAACCCGATCCCGACCGGATCGAGGCGATCGTCGGCTCGGTCTCGGAGAAGGGCCTGCTCGAGCGGGCCTACCGCGACCCAACGGTGGTCGAGCGGACGGTTGGCGAGTTGATGGACCCGCCGCTCCCGATCGTCGACGTGACGACGTCCCTCGACGACGCGTTCCGGCTCCTGTCCGGAGCCGCCTCGGCGCTCGTCGCGGTCCGGGTCGGCCGCCCAGCCGGGATCGTGACCAAGCTCGACCTGCTCGAGTACGTCGCCCACCGCCCGGTCGTGGTCTGAGCCCGATGCCCTCCGATCCGGACCTCACCCCCGGCGAGCGACCCTTCGCCGAGCGTTATGCCGGCGACGAGGGCTGGTCGTTCGAGACGCTGTCGGTCCACGCCGGCCAGGAGCCCGATGAACTGACCGGGGCCGTGGCCCCGCCCATCTACCAGACCAGCACGTATGCCCAGGATGGGATCGGCCGGCCGCGTGACGGCTGGGAGTACGCGCGGACCGGGAATCCCACCCGCCGCCGGCTGGAGCGGGCCGTGGCGGCCCTGGAGGGTGGCGAGCAGGGGATTGCCTTCTCGTCCGGCGCCGCGGCCACCGCGATGGTCGCCGAGCTGGCCCTGCCCGGTGACGAGGTCGTCATCGGTGACGATGTGTACGGCGGCACGTACCGGCTGTTCGAACGGGTCCTCCGCCCGAAGGGGATCATCGCCCGCTACGTGGACCTGGCCGGCGATCCGGCCAACGTCCGCTCGGCCCTCACCCCCCGAACCCGCCTCGTCTGGTTCGAGACCCCAACCAATCCGCTGCTCAAGCTGGTCGACATCAGCGGGGTCGTGGATGCGATCGGGGCGCATCGCGGCGCGGACGGCGAACGGCCACTGGTGGTCGTCGACAACACGTTCGCCTCACCGGCCGTCCAGCGTCCGCTCGAGCATGGCGCCGACATCGTCTTCCATTCAGCCACGAAGTACCTCGGCGGTCACTCGGACACGGTCAACGGGATCGTCGTCACGAGCCGGCCGGCCGTGGCCGAACGGCTGCGCTTCCTGCAGAACGCGATCGGGGCAGTTCCCGGACCGTTCGATTGTTTCCTCGTCCTGCGCGGCCTGCGGACGCTCGCCCTGCGGGCCGAACGCCACGCCGCCAATGCCTCGGCCGTCGCCGACCTGTTGGCCGGGCGTGACGACATCGAGCGCGTCCGCTACCCGGGTCTGCGGACGGGCCGGCACGCTCATCCCCAGGCGGCCATTGCCGCGAAACAGATGCACGGCAACGGCGGCATGGTCTCGTTCGTGCCGCGAGCCGGTGGCGTCCATGGCCGGAGCGCCGCGGAGCGGGCCATCGCGATCTGCGAGTCGACCCGGCTGTTCACCCTGGCCGAGTCACTTGGTGGGGTGGAGTCACTGATCGAGCTGCCCGCCGCGATGACCCATGCCTCGGTCGCCGGCTCGCCCCTGGCTGTGGATCCGGCCCTGATCCGGCTGTCGTGCGGAATCGAGGCGGCGGCCGACCTGCTGGCCGACCTCAGCGCGGCACTCGAGCGGGCCTGAGGCCGGGTCTCAGGACGGCGCCGGGGCGGCGATCGGGGCCTGGCCCGTGTCCGGCGTGATCCTGGTCAGCGAGTCTGCATTGCTGGTTGGAGCCGCGTAGCGGGCCGTCAGCGAGCCATCTGCGGCCAGGACCAGGTCGACCGCGACCGACGCGCTGCCGGCCAGGCCGAGGGCTGCAGCAGGGTAGCTCGCCATCAATTCGAGGACGTCACCGCTCTGGGTCTTGACGGTCAGTTGACTGGGCGTCCTGAGTGCGTCAAGCGGGCTTCCGCTGGGCACAGAACCATTGACCTCGACCCAGCCCTGGCCGGCCTGCAGGACCCACGACCGGGGTGGCATCGTCCGATAGGTGATCGAGGTGCCGGCAGTGGTCACCGTGAATTCACTGGCTCCGGCGATCCAGCGGCCGTTGGCCTGGGTCGCCACCTTGCTGCCAACGCTGATCGTCGAAGTGAACTGGTAGCCGTTCCGGAGCCGGCCGAGCGCGGCGGTCAGCCGGGCGATCGCCTCGACCGGCAGCGAGCCGGACGTGCTCGCGTCAGCCGACGAAGCGCCGGGTGGGCTGGGGTTGACGGCCGGCCCGCAGCCCACCAGCCCGCCAAAGGCGAGCAGGACGAGGGCAACGCCACAGAGGGCGGCACCGCGTGTGCGGCGACGCCCTCTCGGCTTGGGAGCGCAACTCCAGCGCGGCGTTCGCGGCGGAGTTGCTCGGATCCTCAGCTGGACTTGGGCGGCCAGGCCAACTTGCCCGGGTCACCCTGCGAGCCGTGCCGGTGGCCAAACCCCCAGCCGCCACCCAGGTGATGACGATGCCCGCCGCAGTCGCCCGAACGGCCATGGACGAACAGCGTCCAGGTGCCGTCCGACTGGGCGACCAGGTTGACGAACAGGCCGACCCGGCTCTTGGCGAACCAGGCCATGAAGCCCTTGTCGAAGCCCTTCTCGGTGGCTGTGGCGCCGGTCGCACCGTCGTACACGACGGTCCCGTCTGAGGCCACGTGGTACTTGACCGTGACCGCCGTGCCATTGCACAGATGGCCGGACCAGGTCCGTGCGCCGGCCAGGCTGGTCAGCGTACCGTTCAGGCGTTGGACGTCACGGCCGCTCAGGGTGATCGCCAGGCTGGCGGTGCCGTCCCCGGACACGTGGACCGAGATCGTCAGCCGCTTGGTGAAGCCCTGCCAGGAGAAGGTGCCCTCAGCCGCCGCGCGGGAGCCTGGGCCCATGTCGGTGGTGGCGATGCCGGGCTTGATCGAACCGGGCTTGACGATTTCCGGGCTGATCTTGAGGGCCTCGGCCGGCCCCAGCTTCCAGGTTACCCCGGCGGGTGTGCTGACCGTCCCGATCACGACCGTCGGCTTGCCGCCGGCGTCCATGCCGACCGTGTACGAGGCCGTGGACTTCGCGCCCGTGCCGAAGACGTCGGCCGACCAGGATCCAGTCCCGAGCAGGTCGCCGAGCTTCTTTGCCCGGGCCTTGATCGAGAGGCGGCCGCCCATGGCTTTGACGGTGACCTTGACGGTCCCATCGGCGTTGGTGAACTTGACGAAGTCAGTGCCGGATTTCGTCTTCGAGAGGGCGCTGGTCGGATTGAGCGCGACGCCCGAGATGTTGCCGACTGGGTCGAGGGTGACCGCAACGGTGAGTGGCGTCCCAAGCAGGGGCAGGGTCGCGGTCATCCCACCGGTCTGGGCAATCGGCGCGTTGGTCGTGGCGGCCACGCCGGCCGGCACGGCGGCCAGCAGGATGGCGGCCACGGCCAGGCCTGAGAGTCGCACGGGGATGCGGATCGCGTGGTGGGTCATTGGCTCGGTCTCCTCGTTGCCCGCAGGCCTCGGCTACCCGCACGGGGTGGCACATGGATGGGCCGGCTGTACGTTTGAGCACGCTCCTTTGAGCACGCTGAGGAGACCACCGTACCCCACGTCGCCGATCCGTGCCAAGAACCGTGGTCCCGTTTCAGCCTCGGCGAACGTACTCAGGGTTGACTCCACGCACCGGCTACGCTGTCCGGATATGGCCTCCTTCCTCGCCCGCCGACTCCTCGCCAACGCGGTCGTGGTGCTCGGCGTTGCCTTCATCGTCTTTGCCCTCGTCTTCCTGGCGGCTGACCCGGCGCGCGCCCTTCTGCCCCTCGATGCGCCGCCCGACGCGGTCGAGTCGCTGCGCCGGAACCTCGGCTTTGACCAGCCGATCCCGATCCAGTTCATCGGGTTTCTGGGCCGGGCGATCCGGGGCGACTTCGGGACATCGACACGGACCTTCGAGCCGGCCCTCGGGCTGGTCCTGGGGCGGATCCCCGCGACGCTGTCGCTCGGTCTCGCCGGCGTGGCTGTCTCGCTCCTCGTGGCCCTGCCACTGGGGATCGTGGCAGCGCTTCGGCCCGGATCATGGGTGGACCTCATCGCCCGCTCGGTGGCCGTGCTCGGGCAGGCCGTGCCGGGCTTCGTCCTCGGCCAGGTTCTCATCCTGGTCTTCGCGGTGACCCTGCGGCTCCTGCCCGTGTCGGGTTCGGGGGACCTTACCCACCTCGTCCTGCCGGCGGTCGTCATCGGCCTGGGCGCGGCAGCCGGCCTCACCCGGATCCTGCGGTCGAGTTTGCTCGACGTCCTCGGCCGGGACTACATCCGGACGGCCCGGGCCAAGGGCCTCAGCCCGAACCGGGTCGTCCTTCAGCACGCCCTGCGCAACGCGGCGATCCCGTTCGTGACATTCCTGGCCTTCGACCTCGCGGCGATCCTGTCCGGCGTGATCATCGTCGAGGTGGTCTTCAGCTACCCCGGCATGGGCCTGCTCGTCGTCCAGGCGGTCGGCAACCGTGACCTGCCGGTGATCCAGGCGTTCACCTTCGTGGCAGCCGTCACGATCGTGACGGTCAACCTGGTCCTCGATCTCGTCTATGGGCTCCTCGATCCCCGGATCCGGCTGGCCTGAGATGGACGAGACGTGGCCACCCACGCGTCGGCGCCGCCTCCCGGACCGGCTGGACGTGCCGGTCGTGGTGGCCGCCCTGATCGTGTTGGCTGTCGTCCTGATGGCCGTATTCGCCCCGTTGATCAGTCCCCATGACCCACTGGCCCAGGTGCTCGTCGACCGGCTCAAGCCCCCGGCCTGGCTGCCGGGTGGTTCGTCGACCTACCTGCTGGGGACCGACGCCAACGGCCGGGACATCCTGTCGCGGATCATCTGGGGCGGCCGGACCTCCCTCCAGATCGGCGTCTTGAGCGTTGCCCTGGGCGCGTCGATCGGCGTGACCAGCGGTCTGCTGGCCGGCTACCGAGGCGGCTGGCTGGACCTGATCATCGGCCGGCTGGCCGACATCCAGCAGGCGATTCCGCTGCTGATCCTGGCCCTGGCCGTCATTGCCGTGGTCGGCTCATCGATCCTGAACCTCGTCCTCGTGCTCGGCGCCGGATCATGGCTGTATTACCACCGGGTGGTGCGGGGCGAGGTCATGGCGATTCGCGAGCATCCCTATGTCGAGGCGGCCCGGGCGGTCGGGGCGGGCGATTGGCGGATCGTGACTCGGCACATCCTGCCCAATGTGGCCGGCTCGATCGTGGTCCTGGTCACCCTCGAGATCCCCCAGGTGATCCTGTTCACGGCCGGCCTGACGTTCCTCGGCCTGGGCGTGCCACCGCCGACACCCGAGTGGGGCCGGCTCATCTTCGAGGGGCGTGAGTACCTGCAGACTGCCTGGTGGCTGACCCTCGCGCCGGCCGCCGTCCTGGTCGTGACCGTGCTCGGGGTGAATCTGCTCGGCGACGCCCTCCGTGACCGACTCGACCCGCGCCGAAGGCATCGAGGGCGCTAGAGGAGTATCATTCCTGACCCCGCCTGAGCCACATCGTGGCGGCAGGTCATGCCCAGTCCCGCAGCGATCGAACGGAGCCCACGTTGGCCCTTACGCCACCCGCCAAGCCCGGTGTCGTCCCCGAGTTCAAGCACGTGATCGACGAATACAAGCACCGCGAGCAGACCGTCACGTGCGTCTGCGGCTGGCACGGCAGCTCCGTCGCCATCGACGGCCAGGCGTCCGCCTGGACCGCCCACCTCATTTCGGTCCGGGGCAAGAAGCGCTAGCTCGCGATCTCGGTTCGACCGGGCCGGCGCCGGTCGGCCTGGAGGCGTTCCTCGGCAATCTGGATGGCGGCTGCCAGGTCTGAGGCCGGGGTGGGGCACGCCCAGCCAAGGGCAATCCGAGTCGAAATCGAGCCGGCTGCCAGCCAGCGATCGCACTCGCCGCGGACCCGCTCGGTGTAGTTGATCGCCTGGACCTCGTCGGTCTCGGGCATGAGCACACCGAAGCGACTGGCCGTCAGGCGCGCCACGTGGTCAGTCGCCCGGCCGTTCCGGACGAGTGTCTCGGCGATCGCCGGAATGAGCCGGTCGGCGGCGTCGGAGCCCAGCCGGCTGACCAGTCGCTCGAAGCCGTCCAGCTCGATCAGGACCACGGTCACCGGTCGGCGGTAGCGGCCCAGGCGAACGCTCTCTTCGCGGACTCGGCGCTCCCAGTCGAGTGCCTGGTCCACCCGGGGCAATGGCCCGGGCACCGGCTTGTGGGGCAGCGGCGCATCGGTCCAAACCACGGTCTGCTCGGTTGGCGCACCTCCGGGATCGGCCCGGAGCGGCTCGACCGGCTCGAACTCCGGCTCGACCGGCTCGAACTGTGGCTCGAAGACCGGTTCGAACGTGGGCTCGAACGGCGGTTCCGGTGGCTGTTCACGGGGGCCCAGGGCAGTCGGCGGCGAGACGAAGAAGGCGATCGCCGCGGCGTCGGACGCGTTCGGCTCGTCCTCGAGGACGGATCGGAATCGGCGGGCGTCGTCGGCAGCGGTCACGGGTTCGTTGCTCTCCTCGGGTGGTCCTGGGAAATCGAGGCTGGACTGGTCCGGCTGGTGGGTCGCCCTGTCCAACCCGGCGTCGTCGATCATCACGTCCGCGTCGGCGAGCTCCGGCCGTCGACGACGAACGAGGGTCACGATGAGTGCACCCATGATGACAAGATTCGCGACAATCGCGATTCCAATGACGATGACGAGGGTCTGGGTGGGCATCTTGACTCCGAGTCGAGCGACGGATCGCCCTGGTTGAGCATGATCACCCGGGGTCCCCGGTCCTTACAACAGTCCTGACCACCCCCGGACGAATCGTTGGTGCCGTTGGTCAACGAGGCGAGCGGTCTGGACGGGATCCGTGGGCTGCGGTGCGCGCGAAGTGGTGCGCGCCTTCAGCCCGGGGTTGCGCGCCCGGGCGCACCCGCGTATTCTCCCGGCCCGATCCGCCTGGGTATGGCGGACGGAGTACCGAGGTCAAGCCGTGGCGCGCGCAATGTGGCGAGGAGCCATCCAGTTCGGGCTCGTGACGATCCCCGTCCGGCTCTACCTGGCCACTGAATCCAAGGGCATCAGCTTCAACATGCTCCATGCGAGGGACCTCGCCCGGATCCAGATGAAGACGTACTGCCCGGCCGAGGACGAGGTGATCTCGCGCGGTGACACGGTCAAGGGTTTCGAATATGCGCCGGGCCAGTACGTCGTGGTGTCCGACGAAGACCTGGCCTCGGTCCCGCTCAAGACGGTCCGAGCCATCGAGATCGAGATGTTCACTGCGGCCAACCCCGACAACGCGGCCGTCCGGTTCGTGAAGGGCGCCTACTACCTCGAGCCCGATCCGATCGGGCGCAAGGCGTTCTACCTCCTGCGCGAGGTCCTGGCCGAGAAGCAGCTCACGGCGATCTGCAAGGTCGTGATCAAGGACCGCGAGGTCCTCGGCGCAATCGATCCGTTCAGCACAACGATGCTCCTGACGACGCTCCACTGGCCGGACGAGATCCGGAGCGTGGCCGAGCTTGACCTGCCCGACGAGCTCCCCACCGCCAAGCCGGCCGAGAAGGCGATGGCCGAGCAGCTCATCGGGGCGATGACTGCCGAGTTCGATCCGGCCGCGTACCACGACGACTATCGCGAGGCGCTCCTGCAGCTGATCGAAGCCAAGGTTGCGGGCCAGGAAACGGTCGAGCCCATCGCGGCCCAGCCGGCCACCAACATCGTCGACCTGATGGCGGCCCTGGAGGCCAGCGTCAAGGCTGCGGTCGAGGCCCGCGGATCGACCCCGCCGACCTCGGTCGACGACGCCCGCAGCGCCAAGGCCGAGGTCGAAGCCAAGGTCGAAGCCGAGGTCGAAGCGCCTCCGGCGCGGCGCCGCAAGTCCGCCTAGGCCGACCGGCTGGTCCGATCGCCGCTGCGATCCGCGCGGCCAGGGCTCGGTCACCCAAGCGATGCCACTCGACGCCTATCGTCGCAAGCGCGACTTCTCGAAGACCGCCGAACCGTCCGGAGGCGCGCCCGCGCCGGTGGACCGTGTCCTGGCCGGCCGGTTTGTCGTTGGCCGCCACCGGGCGTCGCGACTGCACTACGACCTGCGCCTCGAGATCGACGGCGTGCTCGCCAGCTGGGCCGTGCCCAAGGGGCCGAGCCTCGACCCCGACGTGCGCCGGATCGCGATCCACGTCGAGGATCATCCGATCGAGTACCTCGCCTTCGAGGGCACGATCCCGCGTGGCGAGTACGGTGCGGGCGACGCGATCGTGTGGGACTGGGGCACCTACGAACCGGAGGCGCCGACGCTAGATCCTGGTCCGTCGATCGCCGCCGGCGAGCTGAAGTTCCGCCTGTTCGGCCAGAAGCTGCACGGTCGATACACCCTGGTTCGGACCCATTCGTCGGGTGGGACTCGGACGGCCGCCGGAAAGCGTGAGCCGGGCGAGCCGGAATCAGATCGCGACGGCGAGCCCTGGCTGTTGATCCACAAGCGTGACGCCGACTCGGTCCCGGGCTGGGAGCCGGAGGACCACCGCGCGTCGGTCAGGACTGGCCGGACGAACGAGGAGGTGGCCGCCGGCCTGGCGCCACGCTTCGACGCTCCGCCCCCGGGGGTCCAGCCGACGCTCGAGGCGCTGGGCGCCGTGGCGGCCCCCTTTCCGGGCTTCATCGAGCCGATGCTGGCGACCCTGGGCGGGAAGGCCTTCGATGACCCGGCCTGGCTGTTCGAGATCAAGTGGGATGGCTACCGGGTCGAGGCGGTCGTTCGCGACGGACGGGTCAGCCTGCACACCCGCAACGGCAACGACGCGGGGACCTATTTTCCGAACCTGCTGAGCCCGCCCGAGTGGATTGCCGCCCGCGAGGCGGTCGTCGACGGCGAGGTCGTGGCGCTCGATCGCGAGGGCATGCCTGATTTCGGCCTGCTCCAGGAGCGACTCGGGGTGAAGTTCGGCGGGGGCGCACCGATCAGCCGGCGGGACCCCCCGGACGAAGCGGTGGCCGCGGCGCCGCTCGTCTTCCAGGCCTTCGACCTGCTCTACCTCGACGGCCTCTCGCTGCTCAGGGTGCCGCTCGAGGAGCGCAAGCGCCTGCTCCGTTCGGTCCTCCGCGAGGGCCCGCGGATCCGTTACGCGACCCACGTCGTGGGATCCGGCATCGCCTTCATGGCCGCAGCGTCGGAGCGGGGCCTGGAGGGGGTGATGGCCAAGCAACGCCGATCTCCGTACGAGCCCGGCCGGCGCGGTTCCAGGTGGCTCAAGCTGAAGAACCGACCTGAGCAGGAGTTCGTGGTTGGCGGCTACCTGCCCGGCGAGGGCAATGCCCGCGACCTCGGCAGCGTCCTGGTCGGGTTCTACGAGGACGCGGCCCTGCGCTATGCCGGTCGGGTTGGGAGCGGCTTCGATGGGGCCACCCGGGATCGGCTCCGGTCACTCCTGGAGGCCGGACGACGCCCGGATCCGCCGTTCGAGCCGGCTCCGCCGAGCGGCCCGGACCTGCGCGGGGTCGTCTGGTCGGAGCCGGCGATCGTGATCCGGGTCGCGTTCTCGAACTGGACCCGCGACGGGCTGATTCGACAGCCGTCCTTCAAGGGTTTCGAACTTGATCGGGCGGTCGGATCGGTCGGGCGAGAGCGAGCGCTGGACGTGGGACCGTCCGCAGTCCCGGTCGCGGCCGATGCCGAGCCGGCCCCGCCGACGTCGCCGCTGACCTCCCAGCCGACCTCCGAGCCGACGACGGCGGTGAGCCTGGCCGCCGAGGCGACGGCCGCCGAGCTGGCGACGCTCGAGCGGCTACCGGCCAAGGCAACCTGGCGGGTCGGTGGGTTCGACCTCAGCCTGACCAACCTCGACAAGGTGCTCTTCCCGGCGCGTCCGGCCCGGTCCGGCTCGGGGGCCGAGGGCGCGACCCCGGCCGAGGCGCCCGTCACCAAGCGGGACCTGATCCGCTACCTGACCCTGATTGCTTCAACGGCGCTGCCGCACCTGGCCGAGCGTCCACTCAACCTGCAGCGCTTCCCCGACGGCGCCGGCGGCCCGGCGTTCTGGCAGAAGCAGATCCCCGCAACTGCCCCGGCCTGGCTCCGCCGTTGGCACGAGACCGGTGTCGAGGATCGCGCCGCCAATGACCATCTCGTCGCGGACCGGGTCGGGACCCTGGCCTGGCTGGGCAACCAGGCCGCCTTCGAGATCCACCCGTGGACCTCGCGGCTCGAGGACCCCGAGCACGCGACCTACGCGCTGATCGATATCGATCCCGGCGAAGCCACCACCTGGGACGAGACGCTGGCCCTGGCCCGGCTCTTTCGAACCGCCCTTGCGCACCTCGGCCTTCGGGCTGCCCCCAAGACCACTGGCAAGCGTGGGATCCAGGTCTGGATCCCGATCCTTCGGGGTCGCTACACGTTTCGCGAGACGACGGATTGGGTGGAGAAGCTGAGCCGGGCCGTCGGGGCGATCGTGCCCGAGCTGGTCAGCTGGGAGTGGTCGGTGGCGGGACGCAAGGGTCGGGCGCGGCTCGACTTCACACAGAACAGCCGGATCAAGACCCTCGTGGCGCCCTATGCGGTCCGACCGGCCGCCGGCGCCCCGGTCTCGGCGCCGATCACCTGGGCCGAGCTGGACGACCCCGACCTCCGCCCCGACCGCTGGACGATCCGGACGATCGTGCCCCGGGTGGCGGCCCTCGGCGATCTGTTCACCCCAGCCCTCGACCAGGACCAGGAGCTGCCGCCGCTGGGCTGAATCGTGCCGGCCGGCCCCATGAATGTGCCCGCCCGCATCCCAGGCCGAGCCCAAACGCGGTTTCCGTCGGGTCCTCGTGGCGAACAGGCGCCTGTTGCCAGCCACCATGAGCCTGCCGATGCCGGAAATCGAGCCTTGGCTGGGCTCAAACCACTCCACCTCGACTGCTCTTGTGCACGACCGAGTTCGAAATGCCGCCTGTTAGGACCAGGAATCGGTCAAACTCTCAGCGCCAGGGCACGGGGTCGCGCGGGCGGTAGCCCTGCCGGAAGAAGGCCACGACCGGCGGTCCGGGCGAGTAGTCGAGGCTGAGCCCGCCGCCGGCCGCCGACCCGGCACCGCGCCCCACGGTGAGCCGGACCGTGTCGTCGCCGGGCAGGTTCGGGTCGTAGATCCGCAGGCTCAACGACCCGCGTTCCGGTCCTGGATCCGCGCGGTACACGACAACCTGGTGATCCTGGATCAGGGCCGCCGGGTTGGCCGAGATCGCATGGACAAGGCCGATCGACACGGGCCGGCCGGCTGCCAGCTCGCGCCGGATCCGCGGCACCTCGCGCCGGAGGACCTCCCCTGCGCGCGATGCAGCCGAGCGCCAGGGAGCCCCGAGCAGGTAGAACCGGGCGGGGCCCAGGCCGAACTCGAACGAGGCGAGCTGGCGCTCTACCAGGTAGCGGAAGGCGGGCGTGCCTTCGACGGGCGGAACGACATCCGGCGGTGGGCGGACGCCGGCAAACCACAAGTCGAGCGCTGCGAACGCCATCCCACCACACAGGCCGTTGGCGGCGTCGCCGATCGCCAGCTCGAGCGGCACTGGCCCGCCGATCCGGAGACGCAGCGGCGGGACGTGCGGCCACCGGTTTGCAAACCCAAATCCGTGGGCAGAGGCCAGGAACCTGGAACCGTCGCCCACGAGGCTGCTCATGGCTTGCGCAGGTCGTCGTTATGGAAGACTCGCGTGCTCGACGACCACGCCTCTGATACCTCGGCCCGGGCCGCCACCACGTAGCGGGTCAGGCCGGAGATCGCGAACAGGATCGCGAACGCCGGGTAGCCGAGCGGCAGGATTGCGAGGATCGCCGCATTGGCCAGCTGCCCACTGGTCAGGCCGATGGCCGTGCCCGCAACGAACCGACCCTGGACGTGGATCAGTTCGGGGCCCGGCGACAGGCGCATCAGCCGCTCGTTGGACGAAAGGACGCCGGCCGACGCGCCGGCCGAAGCCAGCGCTCCCACGGCGCACAGGATCAGGCCGGCCAGTGGATTCGCGGGGAACGCCGTCAGGCCGAGCAGCATCGACGAGCCGCGCATCAGGAACGAGGCGCGCAACGTGCGCGAGGCGCTGCCCCGGGCGAGCAACCCGCCGACCACGGTCGCCGAGATGAGGGCCGCCGCCGACGAGATCGCCGACAGCAGGATCGCGAAGCTCGCCGGCAGGTGGAGCACGCTGATCGCGTAGATCGACAGGTATGGTCCGAACCCGGCCCCGATCGCCGCGAACGTGATCGAGCGCAGGAACGGCCGGAGGTGCGGGGACGCTGGGACGGCGATCGGTCCGTCCCCGGCGCGGGAGGCGGAACGGGCGACCTGGACCCGGCCCGGCCTGGCGAGCTGGCGCAGGACGACGATCTCGAGCACCCCGGCGATCCCGCTCACCAGGAACACGATCGCGTAGATCCGGACCCCCAGGGCGGGCTGGAAGAGCTCGACCATGAGGGCAACCGGCAGGAGGAGGACCGCGCCCAGGCCGAGGGTCATGCCCATCACCCGAGGTGCCACAAAACGACGCTCGTCGTCGGGCATGATCGCGCCGTACCAGGCCAGCAGGTTCGTGCCCCCGATTGTGGTGGCGGCGCCGCCCAGGCTCATCACAGCGCCGATCGCGACGATCGCAACGCCGGCCGGGATCAACCCAACCCACGATGCCAGGGTCAGGCCGCCCAGGATGAACCCGCGCGTTTCGCCGATCGCCAGGATGATCAGGGTGACCCCGCGCAGGTTGCCGTCGAAGCGGCGAAGCAGCCAGGGCACGCCCAGCTGGGCGGACGAAAAGGCGAAGGGCAGCACGCCGATGACCGTGGCCACCGCCGGACTGGCCCCCAGCGCCAACAGCAGCGGGACCGTCAGGCCGTCACCGGCCAGTGCCGCCACAACCGCCCCGGAGCCACCGATTCCCTGGAAGCGCCGGTAGCGCCGGCTCAGGAAGAGCCTCCAGTCGCGGATCGCCCTGGCCGTGCTGTTCGTTCCGCTCGCACCGCCACCGCCGGCGGTCCCGGCCGTGCCCGTGGGGCTGGTCATGCCTTGATCGGTGGCCCGAACCAGACGCTCGCGGCAATGATCACGTACAGGGCAATCAGGGCCAGGCCCTCGAGCCAGGTCGACTCGCCGTCGAACACGACGAACGCGCCGAGGATCACCGACAGAGCAAGCGCGCCGATCAGCAGCGGCGAGGCCACCAACGTGAGGGCCGGTCCGCCGATCACGACCGAGATCAGGACGAGCGCCGGGGTCAGCGCGAGGGCAACCTGCAGGCTCGAGTTCAGGACAAGGCTGATCGCCAGGTCGGCCTTGTTGCGGAGGGCCTGTTGAACGCCGGCCACGTTCTCGACGGCATTGCCCGCGATTGCCACGATCACCAGGCCGGCAAAGGCCTCGCTGATGCCCAGCCGGGCCAGGGCCGGCCGGAGCGATTCGACGAACCAGTCGGAGACGAAGGCCGAACCGATCGCTGCGACGATCAGGACGCCCAGGGCAAGGGTGATCGGCCAGACCTCGGACGCCTCGAACTCCGGTTCGAGCGCACTCGCCCCCGGTCCGCCCCGGATCGAGAACGGGATCGAGGCCGCGAACAGGACGAGGAGGACCACCGCGGTGATCACGCTGAGCTCCTGGGCATGACCGGCGTCCGGCGCACCGGGCGCCGTGGCCAGGGTCGGGATCGCCAGGGCAGCGATCGCCAGGACGAGCAGCGTGGCGATCATCCGGACCGGCCGGACGCCGAACGTCTGGACGCCGTTCTTCAGGCCGCCGAACACGAAGGCGAGGCCGAGGACGAGCAGGCTGTTGGCCAGGATCGAGCCGATCAGCGCGCTCTGGACGACGACGACGAGGCCGGCTCGCAGGCTGAAGATCCCGATGAACAGCTCGGGCAGGTTGCCCAGGGCCGACTGGAGGACACCCGTCATGCCCGGCCCGAAGCGCTGGCCGAGTTGCTCGGTGCCCTCGCCGACGAGGCCGGCCAGTCCGGCCAGGGCGATGGCCGAGGCAATGAACGTGACCGTCGGATCGCCGTGGGTCAACTCGAGGATGAGGCTCAGCCCGCCGGCCACGACCGCCACGCCGATCAGCGCGAGGGCACGCTTGCCGAGGA
>JBBRIM010000024.1:0-19229 GCA_038221095.1 Candidatus Limnocylindrales bacterium | reverse complement strand
TAGCGGCCGAGACCCGCCTGGTCGGCCAGCTTCGAGCCGATCCCGGGGATGTTGCCGGATCCGGGATCCGGGTCGATCGCCTGCCGCCGGTGGTTGCCAGCGGGGCCCGTCTGGGCGGCCTGCTCCCCGGCCCGGCCGCGGACCTGGGTTTGCCGCCCGGGACGCCGGTCGTGGCGGGCATGGTCGATGCCTATGCGAGCTTCTTCGGAGCAGGCCTGCTGGAGCCAGGGGACGCCGTCGACACGGGCGGGACCTCGGGCGGATTCGCCGTCTACGCCGATCGCCCACTCCCGGTCCCCGGCTCTTTCTGTGCGCCCGCGCCCGTGCCCGGCACGTGGGTCCTGGGCGGGGCGATGAACGCAACCGGGAAGGCGCTCGACTGGTTTGCCGGTGCCGTGATCGACGGGTCGCTGAGCATCGACGAGTTGCTGGTCGAGGCCGCCCTCATCCCGCCCGGATCGGCTGGACTCGTCTTCCTGCCCTACCTGGCCGGCGAGCGTTCGCCGATCTGGGATCCGGACGCGCGCGGCGCGTTCGTGGGGTTGACCCTGGCCCATACACGCGGCCACCTCGCCCGGGCCGTGGTCGAAGCGGCAGCGCTCGCTCTGCGCCACGTGATCAGCCCGATCGTTGCGGCCGGGGCCTCGATCCGCGAGTTGCGGGTGAGCGGCGGACCGGCCCAGAGCCTCGTCTGGAACCAGCTGAAAGCTGACGTCACCGGCCTGGTCGTCGCCGTGCCACGGGTGGCTGAGACGGCTCTCCTCGGTGCCGCGATCACCGCCGCGGCCGGGATCGGCGCCCACCCGGACCTCGCCGCGGCCACTCGCCGGATGGTTGCCATCGATCGTCGGCTCCAGCCCGATCCCCGCCGACAGGCGATCTACGATGATGTCTACGCGGTCTACGTGGAGCTGTATCCGGCCCTGGCAAGTACGTTCCATCGCCTGGCGGCGTTCGACTCGCCGACCAGCGACCCGTGCTAGATTCATCTCGGCCTTCGGGGCAGGGTGCGATTCCCGACCGGTGGTAGTCCTGCGTTTCTGACGCGGGGAGCCCACGAGCGGCCCGTCACACGACGGGTGTCAGCAGATCCGACGGTCGCCTGGATGGGCGATCAGGACGGAGCCGACGGTTACAGTCCGGATGGAAGAAGGCCGCGGCGCCGTGCGCCCGCCGTGGGCCCTTGCGTCCCGGTTCGTCTGTGCCCCGAAGCCTGGACAGAGGTGACGTGGCGCGATGATCGAGGCACTGAATCCCACCCGGCGGTCGACCGTGGCCGCACCCCCGGCTGGCCGTGGCCGCAACGCCGTGTTCGGCGTCATTCTGCTGCTGGCGGCGGCCTGCGGCCCCGCGGCGTCGGCATCCCCCTCGGCGGGCGGCGCCGCAACAGCCAGCAACACGCCCGTCGGCAGCCCCTCCGTTGGCCCGGCCAGCAGCCTGACCGTTGGGCTGGCGGCCGACGCCGAGTCGATGGACCCGTACCGGGTCTACCAGAACGCCGGGTTCTCGATCATGTATGCCCTGTTCGACACGCTCGTCTACATCGCTCCCGACGGCGAGCTGGGACCTGGCCTGGCCGACTCGTGGACCTCGCCCGACTCGAAGACGCTCGAACTCAAGCTCCACCCGGAGGTCGCGTTCCACGACGGCGAGCCATTCGACGCGGCTGCCGTTCGCTTCTCGCTGTACCGGATCGCCGATATCGACCTGACCACCGCCAAGCCCTACCCGGTCGGTGACAGCCATCGTCTCAACTCTGCCTTCGCCTCGAACTTCGGCTCCCTGGACAGCGTCGAGGTCGTTGATCCGCTGACCGTCCGGCTCCACCTCAACCGGCCGGATTCGGGCCTGCTGGGCAACCTCGGGACGCTCCAGATGGTGCCGCCCCGGTACTTCGCCCAGGTCGGCAATGCCGGCTTCGCCCTGAAGCCGGTCGGGACCGGGCCGTTCAAGTTCGTCGAGTGGATCAAGGACGATCACGTCACGATCGAGGCCAATCCCGGCTACTGGAACAGCCCGCGGGGCAAGGCGCTCGTCGCCAAAGTGGTCTTCCGACCGATCCCGGACGTGTCCACCCGGATCAGCGAGCTGGCTACGGGCGGGATCCAGATCATGCAGAACCTGCCGCCCGACCAGGCCGGCCAGCTCACGACCGGCGGCGATAAGGTTGTCTACCTGTCTGACGCCCATTCCCTGGCGATCTGGCTGACCACGGACAAGGGCGGCAACCTGGCCAGGAACCCGGGCGACCAGGCAACGGCCATTGGCGCCCTGGCCAACCCCGCCGTACGCCGGGCGCTCAACCTGGCGATCGATCGGAAGACCCTCGTGTCGACGATCCTGGGCGGCTACGGTGAGCCGATGAACTCACTCTGGGTGAGCGGCGACAAGGGTTTCGACCCGGCGCTGCCCGCGATCCCGTTCGATCCCACGGGAGCGAAGCAGATCCTGGCCCAGCAGGGCTACCCGAACGGGTTCTCGGTCACGATGGACACCTGCACCTGCGACAACTCGTCGATCTACGAGGCGGTCGTGGGCATGCTCGCCAACATCGGCGTCCAGGTCACCCTCAAGCCGGCCGAATTGGCCCAATTCAACGATGCCTGGGGCAAAGGCGATACGAACCCGATGCGCGGCGCGCGACTGGGTTTCCCAGTTGATCCCAACACCGAGCTCTACCTATGGGTCTCCTCCGGCGGCTTCCTGAGCCGATACAAGAACAGCTCGGTCGACGTGCTGATCAACCAGCAGGCGGGCCTGCCCGCTGATAATTACGGCCCGACCCGGCTGGCGCTCCTGCGCCAGATCGCCGTCCTGGCCCAGCAGGACCCCCCGGCGATCTTCCTGGTCGGGCAGGGCAGCCTGTACGGCACGGTTGGAGCTGGCCTGAACTGGCAACCGAACGTGCAGGGTTACATCTCGGTCACGAACGTCAGCTACACCCCCTGAGCCGGCCGGCGCTCGTGAGGCGCCGGCGCACCGCAACCTGGCGCAACCGCCCGCAACCCGATGGCAACCTCCCGTCGGACGGTGTACGCTTGCCAAGACTGCGAAAGCCGACTCCCCGGTGGGCCGCTTCGAGCGGCAACCGAGACACGCGCGGCCGGTCGATAGTTGCCGATTGTCTGATCGGTGGCGTCGATGCGGGCAACCGCCGAGAACGGGAGTGAAACGTGAGCGTCAGCCAGTCATCCACCGGGACCGCGCCATCGATCGGTAGCGTCCTGCGCGCGAACCTGTCGACGGCCGAGCTGTACGAGGACGCCGTGCGGGCCGGGGAGGGCTTGATCGCCGCCGAGGGCCCCCTGGTCGTGCGAACCGGCCGCCATACCGGCCGCTCGCCCGAGGACAAGTTCATCGTCCGCGAGCCCTCAAGCGAGGATCGGATCTGGTGGGGCCCCGTCAACCGGCCCATCTCCGAGGAGCACTACGACCGCCTGCGGGCCCGCCTGATGGGTTACGTCGCCAAGCGTCCGATGTACGCCCAGGACCTGTTCATCGGGGCGGCGGTCGAGCATCGCCGGTCGCTCCGGGTCTACACCGAGACGGCCTGGGCCAGCATCTTTGCCCGGAATCTCTTCCGCCGTCCGGCGCCGGCCGACCTGGAACGCTTCGCCCCCAACTTCACGATCATCAATGTCCCTTCGTTCAAGGCCGATCCGGCCACCGAGGGCACCCGAACCGAGACGGCGATCCTGCTCCACCTGCGCCGGATGGAGGTGATCATCGTCGGCACCGAGTACGCCGGCGAGATCAAGAAGAGCGCCTTCACCGTGATGAACTACGTCCTGCCGGACGAGGGCATCCTGCCGATGCACTCGGCGATCAATGTCGGCCGGGCCGGCGACCCGGCCATCTTCTTCGGGCTGTCGGGCACCGGCAAGACCACCCTGTCGGCCGACCCTGAGCGCAGCCTGATCGGCGATGACGAGCATGGCTGGGGCGTCGTGGGGGTCTTCAACTTTGAAGGCGGCTGCTACGCCAAGACGATCCGCCTGTCGCCGATGTATGAGCCCGATATCTTCCAGACCACCCGGCGCTTCGGGACGATCCTGGAGAACGTGGATCTCGACCCGAAGACGCGCGCGCTCGACCTCGACTCCGACCGCTTCACCGAGAACACCCGGGGCGCCTATCCGCTCGAGTTCATCGGCAATGCCGATCCGACCGGAATCGCCGGCCAGCCCCGCAACATCGTGCTGCTGACGGCCGATGCGTTTGGCGTCCTGCCCCCGATCGCCCGGCTCAGCCATGCCCAGGCGGCCTATCACTTCATCAGCGGCTACACGGCCAAGCTGGCCGGTACGGAAATCGGGGTCAAGGAACCGAAGGCGACCTTCTCGGCGTGCTTCGGGGCCCCATTCATGCCGCGCCACCCCGGCGAATACGCGTCGATGCTGGTCGAGCGCCTGGCCCGCTGGGACGTGCCCGTCTGGCTGGTGAACACGGGTTGGACCGGTGGCCCGTACGGCACCGGTGAGCGGATGAACATCAACCACACTCGGGCGATGGTCCGGGCCGCCCTGAACGGCCGGCTCGATGACGTCCCGACCGTCGTCGATCCCCGCTTCGGGCTGGCCGTGCCGGTCGAATGCCCCGATGTTCCGTCAGAGTTCCTGCAGCCACGCAATACCTGGCAGGACCGCGACGCCTACGATCAGGCAGCCGCGAAACTCGCCCGGATGTTCGCGGCGAACTTCGAGGCGTATGCCGACGGGGTGACCGAAGGCATCCGCGCCGCCGGACCCCGGGTGGACGACTGAACGGAAGGAGCACAGGGCCGATGGGTCACGGGATGGGCCGCCACAAGGTGACCGTCGTCGGCGCGGGCAACGTCGGAGCCACGACCGCTCAGCGGATCGTGGAGGCCGGCCTGGCCGACGTCGTCCTGATCGACATCGTCGAGGGGCTGCCCCAGGGCAAGGCCCTCGACCTGGCCGAGGCGGCGCCGGTCGTCGGCCACGATTCGCGGATCACCGGCACGAATGACTATGCCGACACCGCCGGCTCGGACATCGTCGTCGTGACCTCGGGTCTCGCCCGACAACCGGGCATGAGCCGGGACGACCTCCTGGCCAAGAATTCGGGGATCGTTCGATCAGTCGTCGAGCAAGCGGCCGCCCAGTCGCCCGACGCCATCCTGATCATCGTCACCAACCCGCTCGACGCGATGTGCCACGTGGCCCTGCAGGCGTCGGGCTTTCCCCGGGAGCGCGTGCTGGGGATGGCCGGCGTCCTCGATTCGGCCCGCTTCCGCTCATTCATTGCCGAGGAGCTCGGTGTATCGGTCGAGGACACCCATGCGTTCGTGCTCGGGGGCCACGGGGACACGATGGTCCCGCTGCCGCGCTATTCGACGGTGGCCGGCGTGCCGATCACCGAGCTGCTCAGTGCCGAGCGGGTGGCCGCCCTGTGCGAGCGAACCGCGAACGGCGGAGCCGAGGTCGTTGCCCTGCTGAAGACTGGCTCGGCCTTCTACGCCCCGGCCGCCTCCACGTTCGAGATGGTCGAGGCGATCCTGGGCGACCGCAAGCGGGTCCTGCCCTGCGCCATCCTGCTCCAAGGCGAGTTCCGGACGACCGGCCTGTTCGTGGGGGTGCCCGCGATCCTGGGCTCGGGCGGTTTGGAGCGCGTCCTCGAGATCGAGCTCCTGCCCGCTGAGCAGTCGGCCTTCGATCACTCGGCCGCGGCCGTCCGCGAACTGGTCGACAAGCTGGCCGCACTCTGAGGCGCGGACGGGCCGACGCTCGGCCCGCCCCCCAATTGGGAGCCGCCCGCCGGTCCGTCCTCGCATCCCCGGCCGAGGTTCACCCTCGCTGGATCGCTGGGCGAGCAACCACCCGACAGGCGGACTGTCGGGTTGACGACAGCTCGACCGTGTCGGCCGCTTTGGTAGGCTGATCGCGCTGTGCCGCCTGCCGTCATCCAGTTGAATTTCGATCCGTACCTGCGCGTCGGCGGCCAGGCATTCCGGCTCGAGACACTTGGCCTGGCCGGGGCGATCCTGGTTGCCCTCGTCGTGACCGCGCTGCTGGCGGGCCGCCAGCGCGTCCCCGGCAGCGACGGCCAGTCCCTCCGCCGCGACGACCTCCTGTTCATCGTCCTGGGCATCGTCCCGGGGGCGGTGCTCGGCGGACGGCTGACTTATGGCCTGCTCCATCTCGACTACTACCAGGCCAACCCCAGCCTGATTGCCAATCCAGCCAGCGGGGGCCTGGGCCTGACCGGAGCGGTGATCCTGGGCACGCTCACGGCGATCTACGTCGGCCGGCTGCTCGAGGCGCCGATCGGCCGCTGGCTGGACGTGGCCGCGGTCTCGTTGCTCATCGGCCTCGGCCTGGGCAAATTGAGCGAGGTGCTCGGGGGCAGCGGCCAGGGCCTCATCGCCGGCGTGAGCTGGGCGACGGCCTACCTTGGGCCAGGTCCGTGGGGGGTGCTCGGCCCCGAGCTGCCGGCCCATCCGGCCCAGCTCTACGAGGCCCTCGGCGACCTGCTGGTCCTTCTTGACGTGCTGGTCCTGGGACGCTTCGGGCCATTCCGAGCCGGCGATGGCCGGCGCTTCCTGGCCGCTCTCGGCGGCTGGGCGGTCGTCCGCTTCGTCGTTGCCTTCGTCTGGCGCGATGCCCCAGTCGCCGGTCCGCTGCGGACCGAACAGCTCCTCGACCTCGGCCTGATCTTGATCGCGGTGGTGCTCATGATCGTGATCGCCCGGCGCCCTGCTACCATCGGCCAAACGACGTCGAACGGCAGTTCGGCAATCGTCCCGTCGGGCACCGCACGCTCGCCGGGCCCACGAGAGGAAGCACCATGACCCAGGTCGCCGAGCCACGCCCAACGTCTGCCGGAAGTGCCCCGGGGCGGGTCGGCCACTGGATCGACGGGGCCCGCAGTGCGGGCACGTCGGGGCGAACGGGTTCGGTCTGGAATCCGGCCACGGGCCAGGTCGCCCGGCAGGTCGACTTCGCCTCCGTCGCCGACGTCGACCGGGCAGTTGCCTCAGCCACTGCTGCCTTCCCGGCGTGGCGCGCGATGTCCCTCTCGAAGCGGACCGAGATCCTGTTCCGGATCCGCAACCTGATCGATGCCCATCGGCGCGACATCGCGGCCCTGCTCACGGCCGAGCACGGCAAGGTCACCTCCGATGCGCTCGGCGAGATCGCCCGCGGGCTGGAGAACCTCGAGTTCGCGTGCGGCGTGCCCCAGCTGCTCAAGGGCGGCTTCAGCGAGCAGGTCTCGACCGGGGTCGACGTCTACCAGATCCGCCAGCCGCTGGGCGTCGTGGTCGGGATCACCCCGTTCAACTTCCCGGCGATGGTCCCGATGTGGATGTTCGGGAATGCCCTCGCCTGCGGCAATACGTTCGTGCTCAAGCCCTCCGAGAAGGACCCGTCGGCCTCGATCCTGATCGCCGAGCTGCTGGCCGAGGCTGGCGTGCCCGCGGGCGTCTTCAACGTGGTTCAGGGCGACAAGGTCGCGGTGGATCGGCTGCTCGAGCACCCCGACGTCGCCGCGCTTTCGTTCGTTGGGTCGACCCCCATCGCGCGCTACATCTACGAAACCGGTACCCGCCACGGCAAACGGGTGCAGGCGCTCGGCGGGGCCAAGAACCACATGGTCGTGCTGCCCGACGCGGACATCGAGATGGCCGCCGACGCTGCCGTGTCGGCCGGTTACGGCTCGGCCGGCGAGCGCTGCATGGCGATCTCGGTGGTGGTCGCGGTGGGCGATGTGGCCGATCCGCTCGTCTCCGCGATCTCCGCGCGGCTGCCCAAGATCAAGGTGGGTCCGGGTGCCGACGCCTCGTCCGAGATGGGCCCGCTGATCACCCGCGAGCATCGCGACCGCGTCGCCGGGTACCTCGACAGCGGGGCCGCCCAGGGGGCAACGGTCGTTGTCGATGGGCGGCGCGACGCTTCGTTCGCCGGCGAGGGGTTCTTTCTGGGCGCCTCATTGATAGACAACGTTCGACCCGAGATGGACTGCTACCGCGACGAGATCTTCGGGCCGGTCCTGGGCGTCGTCCGGGTGAAGACCTACGAGGAGGCACTCAAGCTGGTCAACGACAACCAGTACGGCAACGGGACGGCCATCTTCACCCGCGACGGCGGGGCCGCCCGGCAGTTCCAGTTCGACTGCAACGTGGGCATGGTCGGGATCAACGTGCCGATCCCCGTGCCCGTGGCCTACTACTCGTTCGGCGGCTGGAAGGCATCGCTGTTCGGCGATAGCCACATGTACGGCCCCGACGGGATGACCTTCTACACCCGGGCCAAGGTGGTCACCGCCCGCTGGCCCGACCCCGGCACCTCGAGCGTGGACCTGGGCTTCCCCCGGACGCGCTGAGCGTTCTGGCGCGCCGGCGGGCGGCCGGCGGGGAGTGGCTGGGCCGGCGGGGAGTGGCTGGGCCGGCGGGGAGTGGCCCGCGGGGCCCCTTTTTCGACCAACCCGGGCGCGTTTCGAAGCCTTGGGCGTTTCGATTCCGCATGCATGGTCGCTGTGAGCACTAGCCTGGCGCTTAACGCGGCGGTGGGCCTGATCTGGAGGCCCGACACGATGCATTCAAGCTCGGCCGAGCACGAAACGAGCGTGGAATCCGGGGCGCGACCAAGGATTCGGGTCCTTAAGGGTTTCGTTGAGCGTGCAGCGACCATGTACGCGGAATGCCAAAGCTCAAGCGACCCGAACTGGCCGCCGAGGCAACCCGCCTGAACCTCGAGCAACTCTCGAAGCTGGGCTCCGAGCTTCGCGTCGGCCGGAGGCGGCGGCGCTGCACGCAAGCACAGCTCGGCGGGGCGCGTGAGCCTGACTCGATCCACGATCAGCGCGATCGAACGAGGCCACGGTGGGAGCCACACGCTGGACACGTGGCAGCGGCTCGCACTGGCCGTGGACCGACCGATGCGGATCGAACTTCGCCGCGACGCCCGCGAGGAGCCGGCCGATGCCGGTCACCTCGCGCTCCAGGGGCTCGTCCTCCGGCTTGGTCGGCGCGCCGGTTTCGCTGGGACATTTGAGCTTCCGACCCGGCCCGTGGATCCGAGCCGGTCGACCGATGTGGCGCTCCGCGACGATCGTCGAAGGCTGCTCGTCCTGGTCGAGTGCTGGAACACCTTCGGCGATGTCGGCGCGGCGATCCGCAGCACGAACCGCAAGCTCGCCGAGGCGGCGGGCCGCGCGATTGTGCTAGGCGGCGAGCGCCCGTACAGAGTCGCCGGCTGTTGGGTCGTACGAGACGTGGCGAGGAATCGCGCGCTGGTCGGAAGGTATCCGGAGCTGTTCGCTTCCCGTTTCCCCGGATCCTCGGCCAAGTGGGTTGAGGCGCTCAGCCCGGGCGCGAATGCCGACCGTCGCGAACCGCCAACTGAGCTTGGCCTCGTCTGGTGCGACAGGGCCGCGTCGCGCCTGTTCGCCTGGCGGCGCAGCTCGTGACGGGGCCCAGGCTTGGATTGCGGCTTCCGGTTCATCACGCCATCGTTGGTGCAGGGTCTTGAACCGTCAACCGTGGGTGCGGCGTCCTTCGCCAGGCCTACGGCGTCCTCGCGCTGGCTGCATGAGCCTTTCCTGCCTGATCACGGACTCAAGGACGTGAAACGGCCAGTCCTGCGGGCTCTCGGTGCGCCCGGCCTCGGTCAGTCGTGCTTGATAGCTGCACGGGCCGCCTCGACCAGCTCGCGGGTCGGCCCGAGCATGGGGCTAGAGGCTGCGCAATGCCCAGAATGCTCATGCGGCGAGCACGAGCCGGCCCAAGGGCGGCCGGGATCGTGAGGGGCGGCCGAAGGGCCAACGCGGCCGAAGGGCCAACGCGGCCGGGTGGGCCAATGGTCAGGCCAAGGCCAGTCACAAGGCTCAGTGCTCCCGGGCGTAGGTGGCGGGGGAGCGGCGCAGGAACCGGCCACGGCCGCGGGCGCCCAGGAACGAGCCGTCACGCACGACGACCGAACCGCGTGACATGACGATCTCGGACCGCCCGGTGACGGAGCGCCCTTCGTAGCACGAGTAGTCGACGTCCATGTGATGGGTCGCGGCACTGATCGTGTGGACGGCGGCTGGGTTGTAGATCACCAGGTCGGCATCGGACCCCACGGCCACCGTGCCCTTGCGCGGGTACATCCCGAACATCCTGGCAGGCGCCGTGGAGATCACCTCGACCCAGCGCTCGAGCGAGATGCGGCCGGCCAGGACGCCCCCATTGTGGAGCAGGTCGACCCGGTCTTCGACGCCGGGCAGCCCGTTGGGGATCTTCCGGAAGTCGCCCCGGCCGAGCTCCTTCTGGCCGTGGAAGTCGAACGGGCAATGGTCGGTCGCGACAAGGGCCAGGTCGTCCTTGACCAGGCCCTTCCAGAGCTCGGCCTGGTGGTCGGCCGTGCGCAGCGGCGGCGAGCAGACGAACTTGGCCCCGTTGAAGCCATCGGCCATGTCGTCGAGCGACAGGAACAGGTACTGCGGGCACGTCTCGGCAAAGACCCGGCTGCCCCGGCCCCTGGCGGCCCGGACTTCGTCGAGGGCGTCACGCGCCGACAGGTGGACGATGTACAGGGGCGCGCCGGCGGCCTCAGCGAGGCGGATGGCCCGGTTCGTGGCCTCGCCCTCGAACATCGGGTAGCGGGCGACCCCGTGGTAATAGGGGTCGGTGTGGCCGGCCCGCACCTCGTCGGCCGCCACGACGTCGATCGCCATCCCGTTCTCGGCGTGGATCATGATCAGGCCGCCGTTCCTGGCGGTCTGCTGGAGCGCCCGGTAGATCTGGCCGTCGTCGCTGTAGAACACGCCCGGGTAGGCCGTGAACAGCTTGAAGTCGGGCACGCCCTCGGCCACCAGGCCGTCCATCTCCGCGAGCGTGTCGTCGTTGACGTCGCTCATGATCATGTGGAAGCCGTAGTCGATCACGGCGTTGCCCTCGGCCTTGGCGTGCCACGCGTCGAGGCCTTCGCGGAGCGACTTGCCTCGCGACTGGACTGCAAAGTCGACGATCGTGGTCGTGCCCCCGAACGCGGCGGCCCGCGTCCCGGTCTCGAACGTGTCCTTGGCGAACGTTCCCCCGAAGGGCAGTTCCATGTGGGTGTGGACGTCGATCGCGCCGGGGAGGATGTAGCGCCCCGAGGCGTCGATCGTCTCGTCCGCGCCGAAGCCGGCAGCGGCCAGGTCGTGGCCGATCGCGGCGATCGTCTCGCCGTCGACCAGTACGTCGGCGACCTGCGAGCCCTCGGCCCCGACGATCGTCCCGTTCGTGATCAGGGTGCGCATCAGGTTCTCCTCACGTCCGACCCGGCGCAAGGTCGCGCATGATCGGAATGATCTCCCGGCCGTAGGTCTCGAGGACGGCCTCCTCGTCGCCATTCATGAGATAGATGTTGAACTGGTCGACCCCGGCCTCGGCCAGCAGGCGCAGCTTGGCCAGGTGGTCGGCCACCGAGCCGAGCACGCAGAACCGGTCGGTCACGGCGTCCCCGACGAAGGCGGCGTTTGACGACCCAACCTCGGCGTGGTGGAGGTAGTCGTAGCCGGTCCGGTCCTGGACGTAGCCGGTCAGCGCCTCGGGAAGCTGCTCGCGCGGGTACTTGTTGACGAGATCGACCACGTGGTTCGAGACAAGCGCGGGGAACCAGCGCGTTCGTGCCCGGCAGGTGTCGAGGTCGCCGAAGTGGGCCGGCGCCGCCGCCTGGACCCGAACCGAACCCGGTGCCCGGCCGGCGGCCGACTCGGCGGCCCGGACCTGGCCGACGAACCAGCGGACCAGGTCCGGATCGGCCAGCTGGAGGATCACCCCGTCGGCGATCCGACCGGTCATCGCCAGGGCCATCGGCCCGTAGCCGGCGACCCACACCGGCAACTTCCAGGGGCCGGCCCACGACAGCTGCAGCTCGGCCCCTTCGTATGTGGCCGGCCGCCCCTCGACGAGATCGCGGATCACCCGGATCGCCGCTTCGAGGCTGGCCATCGTGGTCGGTGGCTTGCCCAGCACCCGCCGGGCCGAGTCGCCCCGGCCGATCCCGAGGTCCATCCGGCCAGCGCTGATCTCGTCGAGCGTGGCCAGGGCCGACGCCGTCACCGACGGCTCGCGGGTGGCCGGGTTCGTCACGCAGGTCCCCAGGCGCATTCGCTCGGTCACCCCCGCCATCAGGGTCAGGAGCGGATACGGCTCGCGCCACAGGACATGCGAATCGAACAGCCAGCCGTAATCGAAGCCGGCGGCCTCGGCCCGTCGGGTCAGGTCGAGCGTCCGGGCGACGTCGTTCTCGGGCTTGAGGGTGAACCCGAACTGCATGCCCGCCTCCGCCCCCCCTAGGGCCGGGTCAGGTCGGCGTAGGCATCGGGCCGACGGTCGCGGAAGAACTGCCAGGTCTGGCGGACCTCGGTGATCAGGTCGAGGTCCATGTCCCGGACGATCAGTTCCTCGTCGTGGGCACTGCCGAGGTCACCGATGAACTGGCCGCGCGGGTTGACGAAGTAGCTCTGGCCGTAGAAGTCATCATCACCGAGGTCCTGCTCGATGCCGACCCGGTTGATCGTGCCCACGAAGTAGCCGTTGGCGACCGCGTGGCTGACCTGCTCGATCCGCCACAGGTACTCGGACAGGCCCCGGCTGGTCGCGCTCGGAATGAGCACGATCTCGGCCCCGTTCAGGCCGAGTGCCCGGGCGCCCTCGGGGAAGTGGCGGTCGTAGCAGATGTACACGCCGACCTTGCCAACGGCGGTCTCGAAGACCGGGTAGCCGAGATTGCCGGGGCGAAAGTAGAACTTCTCCCAGAAGCCCTTGACGTGGGGGATGTGGGTCTTGCGGTACTTGCCAAGGTAGCGGCCATCGGCGTCGATCACGGCGGCCGTGTTGTAGTAGATCCCTGACGCCCGCTCATCCTCTTCGTACATCGGCACGACCAGGACCATCCCGGTCTGCTTCGCCAGGTCCTGCATCCGCTTCGTCGTCGGCCCATCCGGGATGAGCTCGGTGTAGGAGTAGTACTGGGCGTCCTGGACCTGGCAGAAGTAGGGCCCGTAGAAGAGCTCCTGGAAGAGCATCACTCCGGCGCCCTGTCTGGCGGCTTCGTGGGCGGCCGCCTCGTGTTTCTGGATCATCGATTCCTTGTCGCCCGTCCAGGTGGCCTGGAGCAGGGCGCCGCGCACGATCCGGGGCATCTGGCTTTCTCCTTCGGGCAAGTCGGTCGAGGGCTGGCCAGATGATACGAGGTGTGGGCGTGGCCTCATGCGCCGGCCCGCGACGGGCTCGGTATAGTTGGACCCATCCTCCGAATCGCCCAACCACTCCCGCTCCGAGGTTGACCCGATGGGCATCGCGACCGCTCCTGGAATGACCGCCGAAGAGATCGTCCGGCTCTCGCGCAAGCACACCTTCTTCTCATGGTCGGCGCAGGGCGCGCTCGACCCGATTGCGATCGACCATGCCGAGGGCGTCTACCTGTACACCCCGGATGGGACCCGGATCCTCGACTTCAACAGCCAGTTGATGTCGGTCAATATCGGCCACGGCGACCGCCGGGTGATCGACGCGATCACCGCCCAGGCGCTTAAGCTGCAGTACGTCCAGCCGGCCTTTGCCACCGAGCCCCGGGCTCGCCTCGGCGAGAAGCTGGCCGAGATCCTGCCCGGTGACATGGACAAGGTCTTCTTCACCCTGGGCGGGGCCGAGGCGATCGAGAACGCGATCAAGATGGCCCGCCACGTCACCGGCCGGACCAAGATCCTGGCCCGCTACCGAAGCTACCACGGCGCGACCCTCGGGGCGATGACCCTGACCGGCGATCCGCGCCGGTGGGCCAATGAACCGGGCATCGTCGGGGTGGTCCGCTATCCGGATACCCATCGCTGGGGCGAGAAGGAGCCGCGGCCGGCCGCCGAGGCGCTCCAGGGCCTCGAGGACGTGATCCGCTACGAGGGTGCCCACACGATCGCGGCGATCTTCCTCGAGACGATCGTGGGCACGAACGGAATCCTCATCCCGCCCGACGGCTATATCCAGGGCGTCCGCGAGATCTGCACCCGGAACAACATCCTGATGGTGGCCGACGAGGTCATGGCCGGCTTCGGGCGGACCGGGCGCTGGTTCGCGGTCGACCACTGGGACACCGTGCCCGACCTGATGACGATGGCCAAGGGCCTGACCAGCAGCTACCTGCCCCTGGGCGCGGTGGCGATGCGCCCGGCAATCGCGGCGCATTTCGACAAGAACTTCTACTACGGTGGCCTGACCTACAGCAGCCACCCGGTCAGCCTGGCCGCGGCCCTCGCCACGATCTCGGTCTACGAGGAGGACGGCCTGATCGAGCGGGCCGCCCGGATGGGCAAGGTGCTCCGCGGCCATCACGAGGCGCTCTACGCCCGCCATCCCAGCGTCGGCTCGATCCGCAACCTGGGCATGTTCGGGATCCTCGATCTCGTCCGCAGTCGTGAGCCGTACGAGCCGCTCACCCCGTTCAACGGAAGTTCGGACGAGATGAAGGCGATCGGGGCCTACCTCCGCGAGCACCACCTGTACACGATGATCGCCAACAACTCGATCCACACCAACCCGCCCCTGACCATCACCGAGGACGAGCTGGCCGAGGGCTTCGCGATCATCGACGGGGCGCTCGAGATTGCCGACCGGGCGACCCGGACGTAGCCCATCCGGTCGTTGCCGCGACGGGCGTTGGCAAGATCTTCGACGCGGGCCCCAACCAGGTCACGGCGCTCGAGGGAATCGACCTGGCGATCCAGGCCGGCGAGTTCGTCAGCCTGATCGGGCCGTCCGGCTGCGGCAAGAGCACCCTGCTCCGGATCATCGCTGACCTGGTCGAACCGACCTCGGGCGATGTCCTGGTCAATGCCAAACCGGCCGGCCGGGCACGCCTCGATCGTGACTACGGGATGGTCTTCCAGGCCCCGGTCCTGATGGACTGGCGGACGATCGCCCGCAACGTGGAACTGCCGCTCGAGATCATGGGCGTCGACCCGGCGAAGCGTCGGCGGCGCTCGGCCGAACTCCTCAGCCTGGTCGAGCTCGACGGCTTCGCCGAACGGCGCCCGTGGCAGCTCTCGGGCGGGATGGCACAGCGGGTCGCGATCGCCCGGGCCCTGGCCCCGGCGCCCCAGCTCCTGCTGATGGACGAACCGTTCGGCGCCCTCGACGAGATGACCCGGGAGCGAATGAACCTGGAGCTGATGAACATCTGGTCGCGGACGGCCATCACGGTCGTCTTCGTGACCCATTCGATCCCGGAGGCCGTCTTCCTGTCGACCCGGGTTGCGGTCATGAGCGCCCGTCCCGGGCGGATCAGTCAGGTGGTCGAGATCGACCTGGACCAGCCGCGCACGGTCGAGAGCCGGGCAACGCCCCGCTACTACGAGCTCGTGACCGAGGTGCGCGAGGCCCTGCGCGACGGCTGAGCGAGCCGCGCTGCCCCGTCGCGACCCGAACGACGAAGTCGGCCCAGCGGGGCCACCGTTCAGGCCGGCCAGGAAGCGGCGGCCGCCCGGCGGGTGATTGCGGATGTTTCCGCCAGCGCGACCAAGTTGCACTTTCGGGGGGTCTAGGACCTCTGGACTGACGGCCGATCGCTCACATCTATGCCGCCGCGAGCGTGGGTCGGGGTGAGTTGGGCAAGCGCCGGGCTCGGAATCGGCGTCGTCGAGCTCAGAATCGACATCGAGGACCCTGGAATCGTCGGTTTGTCACGCTGGGTGCAACGTCCGCCAAGATCGGCTCACACGCCACGGACACGGCTCGGAAAGACCAGAGGGGAGTCAGTTGACGCGGCTAGTGACCTGTCCCGAACTGACGATCCCCGGCGTCGCCCAGGCCCGGCATGATGTAGCCACGCTCGTTCAAGCCCCGGTCGAGCGCGGCGCAGTAGATCTGGACATCGGGATGGGCAGCCGTCACGGCCGCCACGCCCTCCGGTGCTGCGATCAGGTTGATCAGCTTGATTCGGACCGCGCCCCAGCGTTTGAGTACCTCGATCGCGGCGCTGGCCGAGCCACCGGTGGCCAGCATCGGGTCGAGGATCAGGGACAGGTCGACGGTCGCAGAGTCAGGCAGCTTGTTGTAGTACTCGACCGGCCGGAGTGTCCGCTCGTCCCGGAAGAGGCCGAGGTGCCAGACCTGGGCGGTGGGCATCAACTCCAACATCGCATCGACCATGCCCAGGCCGGCCCGCAGGATGGGCACGAGCCCGATCCGGTCGGCCAGCTGACTGGCCAGCATCGGCTCCATCGGCGTCTGGATCTCGAACGGCCGGACACGAGCATCGGCGAGGGCCTCGTAGCCGAGCAGCCACGACAACTCGCGGACAACCTCCCGGAACTTCTTCGGTTCGGTCGAGGTGCTCCGCAGGATCGCCAGTTTGTGCAGGACGGCGGGGTGTTGCGAGACGTGCAGGCTGGGCCAGTTGGTGGCAGACGTCCCGGAAGTCGACACGCTTGGCATCCTAGCATCGCCGCGCGGTATCCTCGAGCCGTGTCCGCCAGCCGTGCCCGCGTCCCCACCTCGGCCGCGAGCGCGCGCCCGGGCGTCCGTTCCGGAACAGCCCGGGCCGGCGCCGTCCGCGCAGCGGCCGCCCCGGTCCTCGTTCGTCAGATCCGCAACGGGATCATCGAGTCGGTCCATCGCGGCGACGTGGTCGAGGTTGACGTTGCGGGCCGGGTGATCCGCTCGATCGGTGACCCCGGCCGGGTCGTAACCCTGCGCTCCTGCGTCAAGCCGTTCGGGTTGCTCGCTCTCGTCGAGGCGGGTGGGATTGACGGCCTTGAGCTGTCGTCCGCCGAACTCGCGATCATGGCCTCGTCGCATTCGGGCGAGGACATCCACGTCCGGACCCTCCAGGCGGTCTACCGCCGGGCGAATGTCAGCCAGGCGGTCCTCGCCTGCGGCAATGAAGGCATGCCCCTCGATGCCCTGACCGCAGCCCGCCTGGCGCGTGACGGCGAGCGCGCCGGGCCGATCAGGCACATGTGTTCGGGCCAGCACAGTTCGATGATCTTGCTCGCCCGTTTGATGGGGTGGTCGCTTGAGGACTACTGGCAGCCGGAGCATCCCAGCCAGGTGGCCTACCGGGCGGCCGTGGCCGCGGCCTTCCGAACCACCCCCGAGCGGCTGGTCAGGGCGATCGACGGCTGTGGCATCGAGACCTACGCGTTCCCATTGGCGGAGGTCGCCCGTGCCTATGCCTTCCTGGCGGACCCGGCCAGCCTGCCGGTGGGCGACCCAAGGGCTCGGCTGGCCGGCTCCATGACCCGGATCCGGGACGCGATGCTGAGCCAGCCCGAGATGGTCGCCGGCACGCGCGATCGGATCGACACGTCGCTGATGAAGACGTTGCCGGGACGGATCATCAGCAAGGGCGGGATGGAGGCCCTGCGCGGCCTGGCCATCGTCGGTTCGGATGGCCGGCACTCATCCGGGATGGCCCTCAAGATCGAAGATGGAGATGGCCACGATCGAGCCAGCTGGGCGGCAACGATCGAGGCGCTCCGCCAGGCCGGTGTGGTCGAGGGAGCTTCCTTGCGTGAACTGGCCCGCTACCACCGGCCGGCATCGCTGGACCCCCACGGTCGGCTGGCGGCCGAAGCCGTTGCCGACTTCGAGCTCGCGCCGCTCGGGGAACTGATTGGCTGAGGCATGACACCTGGCTCGGATCCGTATCGAACGCTCGGACTCAACCCCGGCGCGACGCCCGCCGAGGTCAAGCGGGCCTATCGCCGGCTGGCCAAGGCGTACCACCCGGACAACGCCGGTGAACGGGCCTTGCCGCGCTTTCTTGCCGTCCAGGCGGCCTACGAGCGGCTGACGGCCGACCAACCCGGCGGAGCATGGCCCGCCACACGCCGGCAAACGGCCCGTCGTCCGGCCAGCGAAGGCCCGGGCGCAGCGCCACCCGGGCGGGCCTGGGGTGCCGATCCGGAACGCGCCAGGGCGACTCGTGAATCCGGCGGCCCCTCGAAACGGACCAGACCGGCCGGCGCGCCGGCCGGCGCAGGCAGGGGGCCGACCCGGCGAACGCGGCCCAAGGCCACGATCGGTTCGACCTCGTACGACGGCACCGAGAATGAGCCATTCGAGCCGGGCTGGGCGGGGGCCACCTGGTACGGCGCCGACAGTGGAACCTACTGGACGATCAATCCCAAGGAGTACGCCGACCCGCGCAAACACGGGCCGGAGTACCTGGCCCGGGCCAGGCGGAATCGGCCGCTGGCCGACGGCGCCGGTGAACCGGAGGATGTCTTCGACCCGGGCCCCCCGGCTCCCGCCGGCGAGTCGTCATCGTCTCCGCGGCAGCCTGACTCGGCGGGCCGGCCCGGATCAGCCGAACGCGTCGAGCCGGTGGCTGGCGACGTGCGCGCACCCTCGAGCCCGGTCCGGGCCGCCCGGCTCGAGCCGGCCCCGGGTCAACCGGGCGACGCAGCAGCTCGGCGTGACAGCCCGGGCTCGGTGGCCGCCCGGGCGCTCCAGGCCGTCATCGCCCTGGCGCGCCGCTCGCGTACGATGAGGCCGTGACCCGACACCACCTCGCCAGCGCAATTTCGAGCGCGGCCCAGGAATACCTGCTCGCCCTGCGGGTGATCGCCGGAGATGGCTCGAAGGTGACCGCCGCCCAGGTTGGGCGGCACCTCGGCGTGACCACCCAGGCCGCCAGCGAGATGTTCCGACGGCTGGCCGCCGACGGCCTCGTGTCCCAGGCGGGTGGCCGGGAATTGATGCTGACCGAACCGGGCCGGGCCGCCGCGGATGCCATCTTCCGCCGGCACGCGCTGGTCGAGTGGCTGCTCACCTCGGTGATCGGGCTCGGCTGGGCGGAGTCGGACGAGGAAGCCGCCCGGCTGCAGGGCGCCATCTCGCCGCGGGTCGAGGCTCGTCTCGACGAAATGCTCGGCCACCCGGAGACCTGCCCGCACGGCAATCCGATCGATGCCGCCACTGCTCGCCGGCGACCGTCGGGCATCCCGCTCGACCAGATCGAAGCCGGCGGCCGGGCGACCATCTACCGGATCACCGAGGAGGCCGAGGAAGACGCCGGCCTGCTTTCGTACCTCGAGGCTCGGGCCCTCACCCCGGGTGCCGCGATCAACGTGCTGGCCCGCTCGGAGTCGCTCGATTCGCTGACGCTCGAAGGACCACGCGGACGGGCAACCCTGGGGTTGCGGCCGGCGGCCATGATCCGAGTCCTGCCCGGCGAGGCCGACCCGGCGCTCTTCCATCGGGTGCCCGGCCTGGAGCATCGGTGAGCAACCCGGTCCGT
>JBBRIM010000023.1:0-19498 GCA_038221095.1 Candidatus Limnocylindrales bacterium | reverse complement strand
GTACCTCCCAAGACTGCCCGGTTGCCGGTTCCAAGATGCGGCTCTAGTCGAGGTGAGTATCGTGAAGGCGAACCTGGCGCGCTTCACCATGGCCCTGGTGGTCATCGCTTCAATGGCGATGACGCTCGGTGCCGGCATCCGTTGGGGCTAGAGATGAAGGCACTCCTGCGCTCGCAAGGGTTCCGGATTCTCATGGCGCTCACGTCACTGGCAGGCTCGGCCCTCGTCGTTGAGGCTGGCCACCGCTGGTAGTGATCGCTTGATCTGTTTCTGCGCGGAATTCGTCGCCGCGAACCTGGTGACCGCCGGCACTGGCCCGGCGGTCATCCTGTTGGTTGGCCGGCGCAGTCCGGCCGGTCTAGGTCGTACCGCCGAGGCCGACCACGATCATGCCCACGATCCCGACCAGGGTCGTGATACCGACGATCAGGCCGACCATCAGGATAAGCAGCCACAGGTAGCGGCGCTCGGACTGCTCCGTCGTGGCCGGATCGGGATCGCGCCCGCCGGGCGGCCGGGGCGCCGCGAAACCACGTCGCTCGGGATCGAACGCGTCGGGCATTCGGGCAGGTGTCATGAAGCCATGATGCCTCGAACCCGGCCGGCCTGCCGGCGCTTCAGCCGGCGCCGGCCATGAGCGGTTCGGCCACCTCGTGGGCCACGGCTCGGAGCCGTTCGGGACCGAGGCTGGCAACCAGTCCGAGGACGACATGCGTCGCCCCGGCCCCGACGTACGCCGCCGCTTGCCGGCGGGCCCTGGCCAGACCCGCGGCATCGTTCCCAGTCGGCACCTGGGCGGCGAAGCTGAAGCCGGCCGGGTCGCGACCGAGCGTGGCGAGTTCGGCCAGGATGGCGGCGCGGCGCTCCCCGAAGTAGGCCAGGTCGAGCTCCGGAATCGCCGGCAGCATCCAGCCCGAAGCGTAGCGGGCCGCCATCCGCAGGCCCCGCGGCGCCTGGCCGCCGAGCCACAGCGGGGGACCGCCCGGGGTCAGCGGCCCGGGCAGGTTGACCGCACCGCGGAGTGGGTAGAACGGGTCGTCGAGGTCGACCCCGGCCGGGTCGGCAGCCGCCGGGCTGTTCAGCGCCCGGATGACCCGAACAGCGGACTCCAGGCGCGAGATCCGCTCGCCGATCGGCGCCAGCTCGAGGCCATACGCCGCGTGCTCGGTTTCGTGCCAGCCCGCGCCAAGTCCGAGGATGAAATGACCGGCGCTTACGTGGTCGAGGAGAGTGACGGCCTTGGCCAGGACGGCGGGCTGACGGAATGTGTTCGACAGCACGCCGTGGCCGATCCACTTGCCCGGCACCCGGTGGGCCAGGGCCGCGATCAGGGTCAGCGCTTCGAGGCTCGACCCACCATGGTCGAAATTCGGGTCGGTCAGGTGGTCGTTCAGCCAACCCGCACTGAGCGAGGACTCCTCGCCGCCGGCCGCCCACGTTTCGTCCAGGGTGCTCCAGCTCACCCCCTGCGGCGAGGTCTTGAAACCGATCGAGAGCCGCCCGGGATTCACCGTCGGGCGAGGCTCGCCGCCAGCCGCGGGCCAGTCGTGACGGCCCCCTCGGATGCCGACCCGACCAGCGCCGCGTACTTGCCCAGCACGCCGCCGGGATAGTTCGGGGCGGGCGCTGACCAGCCGGCCCGGCGCCGCTCGAGCTCGGCCTGCGGGACGACCAGGTCGAGTGCCTTGCGATCGACGTCGATCTCGATCGTGTCGCCCTCCTCGACCAGGGCAATCGGGCCGCCCAGGGCAGCCTCCGGGGCGACGTGGCCGATCATCAGGCCGTGGGTTCCCCCGGAGAACCGGCCGTCGGTGATCAGGGCGACCGTGTCGCCAAGGCCTTCCCCGACAAGGGCACCGGTGACGCTCAGCATCTCCTGCATGCCGGGCCCGCCAACGGGCCCCTCGTAGCGGATCACGACGACATCGCCGGGTTCGATCAGGCGCCGGCGGACGGCGTCATAGCAGGCGGTTTCCGAGTCGAACACGCGGGCCGGCCCACGATGGAGGCGGCGCTCGTGTCCGGCCAGCTTCACCACGCAGCCGTCGGGGGCCAGGCTGCCATGCAGGATCGCCAGGCCGCCGGTCGGCTTGAGCGGATGTTCGATCGGGACGACGACGGTTTGACCGGCCGTCTCGTGGGCGCCCGCAGCGACCTCCGCGATCGTCCGCCCGTCCACGGTCGGAGCCCCGCCGTGGAGCAGGTTGCGCTTGAGCAGCTCGCGCATGACCAGGGCCACGCCGCCGGCGTCGTACATATCGGCGGCGGTGTGGCGGCCGCCCGGTTGCATGTCGGCGACGACCGGCGTCCGGTCGGCGATCGTGCCGAGCTCGTCGATCCCGAGCGGGATCCCGAACTCGTGGGCGATCGCCAGGAGATGGAGGACGCCATTCGTGGAGCCACCGGTGGCCGCGACCGCGGCGAAACCGTTCTCGAGCGCAGTTCGAGTCACGATCGACGACGGCCGGACGTCGCGCTTGACCAGGTCCATGACCAGCTCACCGGTCGTCCGGGCAGCGCCATCCTTGGCCGGATCCTCGGCGGGGATTCCGTTCAGTCCGGCCGGTGACAGGCCCATGAACTCGAGGACCGTGCTCATCGTGTTGGCCGTGAACTGGCCGCCGCAGGCGCCCGCCCCAGGGCAGGCCGCGTTCTCGACCTCGTACAGCTCGTCCAGCGTGATCTTGCCCGCCCGGTACGCCCCGATCGCCTCGAAGACGGTCACCACGGTCGCGTTGCGCTGGCCCTTGTAGGTGCCCGGGTAGATCGTGCCGTTGTAGAGGATGACGCCGGGCAGATCGAGCCGACCAAGGGCCATGGCGGCTGCCGGGATCGTCTTGTCGCAACCGACCAGGCAGACGACGCCGTCGAACAGGTGGCCGCGCACGACGAGCTCGATCGAGTCCGCGATCACCTCGCGGCTGACCAGGCTCGCCTTCATTCCCTCCGAGCCCATCGACACGCCGTCACTGACCGCGATCGTGTTGAACTCCATGGGCGTGCCGCCGCCCGCCCGGATGCCCTCCTTGACGAACTCGGCCAGCCGGCGCTGGTTGAAGTTGCAGGGCATCGTTTCAATCCAGGTCGTGGCGACGCCGACGAGCGGTTTGGCCAGATCCTCGTCGGTGAACCCGATCGCCTTGAGCATCGCCCGGGCCGCCGCCCGATCGGGCCCATCGGTCAGGCCCTTTGAGTGGCGCTTGGCCGGATCACTCGGCCGGTCGTACGGATGGCTGGGCTGGGCGGCAGGGTCGGCTGCGGTCATCGCGGGTGTCCTCGGGCTAGCTTCGCACTGAAGTCAGGTCGCCCCGAAGTGTAGAAGGGGAACCACCCGCGGGTGCCGCCGGTGATCGCTCAGCGGGTGCAGGCCCCGGTATCGATCGCTCTGGTCTGGCCAAGACTGGGCTGGATCCGGGCAGCCACGTCCACCGGCGACAGGGCATAGCCCACGTTCGGATCGGTCTGGGCCTGGGCGAAGACAACCCCACCCACGCTCCCGTCCTGGAGGACGATCGGGCCGCCGCTGTCACCCTGCAGGATCCCGGCCCGCAGCTCGATGATCTCGCGGGTCACCAGGCTCGTGCCGTAGATATCGCGGCCCTTGGCCGGATAGCTGGCCGTCACTGCGACCGGGACGATGGCCAGGGCCCCCCCGGCGGGGTGACCAAGGGCGGCGCCGAGCGTGCCGGTGGCGGGAACGCGGCTGGCCAGGGACAGCGCCGGCGCGCTGACAGCGGGCGCATACAGCAGGGCGATGTCGAGCTCCGGATCGAACAGGACCGCCGTTGCCCGGATCGGCGAGCCGCCGTCCCGGCCGACCGAGATCGAGCGGGATCCGGCGATCACGTGGGCATTCGTGACGATATAGCCGGGCCGGATGACAAAGCCGGTTCCGCTCAGGACGTAGCCGCAGGCGCTCGCCCGCACGATCAGCGTCGAAGGAATCGCCCGGGCCGCGATCGAGGCCGCCTGCGGGTCGCTGGGTGGGTCGATCGCCGGGGCGGGGAATCGCTCGAGGCCGACGAAGACATCGGGCAGGCCTGCCGAATCGAGCCATTTGCCGAGCACCCCAACCACCTCGGTCGGTGGTGGCAGGACATCGGCCAGGCCGCGCACGATCGCGGAGCGCTGAACCGCGGCCGCAACCTGGGGCAGCGGTCCGGCGGCCAGCGTCCCGCCGACCAGCCAGACCACCAGGATCCCCTGGGCCAGCCCGAGCACGGCGCCGGCCGCGCGGTCAAGGTTGCCCAGCAGGCTGTGCCCGATCAGCCGGGCCCTGATCCGCGACCCGACCCCGGAACCGATCGCCTCGCCCAGGCCGACGATACCGACGATGCCGACCAGCACGACGACGGCCCGGATCGGCGGGTCGAGCGTTTCGAGCCAGGATTGGGCCAGGGGCAACAGGCCAACGATGGCCAGGAAGCCGCCCCCGATTGCCCCGGCGAGTCCGCCGAGCTGGGGAAAAGCGCCCGAGGCGAGGCCGGCAATCAGGGCGAAGATCAGGACAGCGATGATGACGACATCGACGAGGTTCACCCGGTCAGTATCGGGCTGCCCGCCGGATCGGTTTCAGGCGGCGCCGATTCGGGTATCGATCCGGGCCGGGTGAGCAGCCTCGTAGGCATCGATCGCGTCCGTCCGTTTGAGCAGCCAGCCGATCTCGTCGGTGCCGGCGAGGAGCATCGACCTGGCGAACGGATCGACCTCGAAGGGCAGGTCTTCGTCGCCGGGCAGGTGGATCAGCTGGGCCTCCAGGTCGACCGTCAGCTCGACCGACGGATCGGCCGCCACGAGTTCGAACAGCTGGCGATGGCGCTCGGCCTCGACGACGATCGGCAGGAGTCCGTTCTTGAGCGCATTGCTCCGGAAGATGTCGGCGAAGCTCGTGGACAGGATGGCCCGGATGCCCCACGCGACGAGTGCCCAGGGGGCATGCTCGCGCGACGAACCGGTGCCGAAATTGTCGCCGGCCAACAGGATCTGCCGCCCGGCCATGGCCAGCCGATCCATCACGAAGAGCGGCTCGTGCTGGCCGCCATCTGGGTCGTACCGCCAGTCGTGGAAGAGGGCCTCGGCAAGGCCGGCCTTGTCGGTCATCTTGAGGTAGCGGGCCGGCACGATCTGGTCGGTATCGACGTTTTCGGCCGGCAGCGGAATGATCGCGCTGGTAAAGCTGGTGAAGACGGCAGCCATCCTGGTTCAGCGCCCGCCCAGGCCGACCGTCGCCTCGATCCCGGGCAGGGCCCGGGGGTCGGCGATCACCCCGGCCAGGGCCGAGGCCGCGGCGGTCAGCGGTGAGGCCAGGAAGGTTCGACCGCCCTTGCCCTGGCGACCCTCGAAATTGCGATTGGACGTACTGATCGCGTACTGCCCGGGGCTGAGCTGGTCGCCGTTCATGGCAATGCACATCGAGCAGCCCGCCTCGCGCCACTCTGCACCGGCGGCCCGGAAGACCTCGGCGAGGCCCTCGTTCTCGGCCTCCTTCTTCACTTCCTGCGAGCCGGGCACGACCATCACCCGGACACCCGCGGCGATCCGCTTGCCCCTCAGGACCGAGGCGGCCAGGCGCAGGTCACTGATCCGGCCGTTCGTGCACGAGCCGATGAAGACGACATCGACCTTCTGGCCGAGGATCGGCTGGCCCGGTCGGAGGTCCATGTACTCGAGGGCATGCTCGAGGGCGCGCCGGGCCGACGGATCCGGCTGGCCCGCGGGGGCGGGCACGCTCGCGCTGATCGCCAGGCCCATCCCCGGGTTCGTGCCGTAGGTGACCATCGGCTCGAGGGCCGAGGCATCGATCGTGATCGTCCGGTCGTACCGGGCACCCGGGTCGCTGGGCAGCTGCCGCCAGCGCTCGAGCGCGCCATCCCAATCGCGACCTGTCGGGGCGTGGGGTCGGCCGGCGACGTAGTCGAAGGTCGTGTCGTCCGGGGCGATCAGGCCGGCCCGGGCGCCTCCTTCGATGCTCATGTTGCAGACCGTCATCCGCTCTTCCATCGTCAGGCCGCGGATCGCCGAGCCGGTGTACTCGAAGACATGGCCGGTCCCACCCCCGACGCCGATCCGGGCGATCAGGGCCAGGATGATGTCCTTGGCGCTGACCCCTGCCGTGAGCCGCCCCTCGACCCGGACCTCGTAGGTGTTCGGCCGGCGCTGGAGGAGGCACTGGCTGGCGAGAACCATCTCGACCTCGCTCGTGCCGATTCCGAAGGCCAGCGCGCCGAACGCGCCGTGGGTTGCCGTGTGCGAGTCGCCGCACACGATTGTCATGCCCGGCTGGGTCAGGCCCAGCTCTGGCCCGATGATGTGGACGATCCCCTGGTTGGGCGACCCGAGACCGTGGAGCGGGATCCCGAACTCGGTGCAGTTGTCGGTCAACTGCTGGACCTGGGCCGCCGCGATCAGGTCGGCGATCGGCAGCGAGCGGTCGTGGGTCGGGATGGAATGGTCCGCGGTGGCCACGGTCTGGCCCGGCCGGCGCACCGTCAATCCGCGCTGGCGCAGCCCCGTGAATGCCTGTGGACTGGTGACCTCGTGGACAAGATGGAGGTCGATGGCGAGGACGCTGGGCGCACCATGCTCCTCATGGACGACGTGGTCGTCCCAGATCTTGTCGACGAGCGTGCGCGGTCCGCGGATCGTTGATTCAGGCACCGCAGGAGGCTAGCACAGCCTCCCGCGAGAGCGCCCGGGCACGGTACCGGGTGTTGGCTTCCGTGTCGGGGTTCCATGCCGGGGCTCCGTACCGGGTTCGGTGCCGGGTTCGGTGCCGGGGTTGGGTACCGGGGTTCCGTACCGGCGTTGGGTGCCGGCGTTGGGTGCCGGCGTTGGGTACCGGGGTTCCTTGGCAGGCTCTGCGATGGTGGCCATGGAGCGCGGGATGACCCAGGACTGCCGGCGGTGTGGGGCGTGCAGCCCGTGATACCTGCCATGGAGCGCGGGATGACCCAGGACTGCCGGCGTGCGGGCGCGGGGTAGCCCGTGATACCCGCCACGGAGCGCGGGATGACCCAGGACTGCCGGCGTGCGGGCGCGGGGTAGCCCGTGATACCCGCCAGGTTTCAGAGGCAGGCTTCGGGTGGTTCTGACGCCCGTGAGGGTGTTCCTGCGGACGAAGTCGGGCTGATCCGAGCACGACCCAGGACCTCACGGCCCCGATCGCCCGCCCTGGTGCCTCGAACCAACGCTCCAGCAGGGTCCTGAAACCTGGGGGGTATACGGGAGCGAACATCGTTGGCTCGAGGACCCGCAGCCCCCAGCCCGCAGCCCGCAGCCCCCAGCCGCAGCCCGCAGCCAGTTCCGGGCGTCCAGAAGCCCGCTCGCAGACGACCCCTCTCATGGCCGATGCATGAACTAGTTTCAGCCGGGGCGCGGACCAGAGGCCACGTTTCTTGACTCGGCCCTCGGGTTGGCGCATGGTCCAGGCACGTAGTCGAGGCAAGCGATGTTCCGTTTGCGGCGACCTTCCAGGAAGGGCCTGAGTTCGAGCGGGCCGCACGGCTTCAGCGAACCGGCAGACGCCCGCTCCGCCCTTGCTCTCGGGAGCGTCCAAGGAGGCCTTCAGATGGCCTCGCCCCTTGCGCTTGCGGACGCGAGCCTGCGCGAGTCGCTCTGCGCGCTGTCGGGCTGCGGAAAGCCGAGAGAAGACCCGATCCACTGGCCGGGCGAGTAGCCGCGCCGATCTCCCGGCCTCGAGGCATGCTCGTCACCGCCTCCCACGGTGGATATCGGTCAGGCAGGCGCCAACGGCCAGCCGGTTCTGGCGAGCACCGTGGTGCCGCGAAGATCGGCGGTGGGTGGCGGTACCTTCGGTGGGCTTTGGCGGGTTGCGCAATCTGCGGACCCCCCGTACACTCGCCCGAACCGAGACGGCAGAAGCCGCCGCGGCACCCGCCACGGAGTCGAACGTGGGTCTGCTCGATCGCCAGCATCGTCGTCGTGTCGCCATCGTTGTCACCAGCGATGGCCGGCGGATCAACGTGCCCGTGAACGAGACCGGAATCGTCGACGTCGTATTGCTTCCCCTGCTTCGCTCGCTCCTTCTCGGGCTTGATGGGCTTCTTGAGCTCATTACCGGCTCCCGGCAGGAGAACGGAGGAACGCGGAGGTAGCGCAAGCACCACCGAGAACCAACGGGACCCTCGCCGGGAGGCGGGGGTTTTTTCATGACCGGAGCGGCCCGCCGAGGGCGGCCTCGAACCGCGATCAAGCGCACCAGACGTCAGCCAACCGAACACCAGCGCAGCACGAACGCAGGGACCACGGAGACCACTCGATGACGATCACGAAAGGCCAACCAGCCGGCGCACGGAGCCCCGCCGGCGGGACCGGCCCGCGGACAGGACCCGGGACGGGCCCCCGGACAGGACCCGGCGCAGGCTCGGGGACAGGCTCCGGGACTCGCTTGCAGCCTGCCGTTCCAGCCCGGGCCCCCGTCCGCCACGGCCATGTGCCCAACGACGGGACCGCCGCCGCTGCTGCGATCGAGCAGGCGCGGAGTGCCATGCTCCGCGACACGAAGCCGCTCAAGCGCAGCCGGATCGGTGCCGACGTCGTGTGCGAGGCGCTGCTCCGCCAGGGCGTGGACGTCTTCTTCGGGTATCCGGGCGGCGTGGTCCTGCCTCTGTATGACGTCCTGGGCGACTATCCCGAATTGCGTCACGTGCTCGTCCGCCACGAGCAGGGCGGCGCCCACGCAGCCGATGGCTATGCCCGGGTCACCGGTCGGGTGGGGGTCTGTCTTGGCACGTCCGGTCCGGGCGCGACGAACCTCGTGACGGGGATCGGCACGGCCCTGCTTGACTCCATTCCGATCGTGGCGATCACCGGGAACGTCCCTGCTGCCCTGATCGGCAAGGACGCCTTCCAGGAGATCGACATCACCGGCATCACCCTGCCGATCACCAAGCACAACTACCTGGTCCGGAATGCGGATGACCTGCCCCGGGTCTTCGCCGAGGCCTTCCATATCGCCCGGACCGGGCGTCCGGGGCCGGTCCACATCGACATCACCAAGGATGCCCTCCAGCAGGAGACGTCCGCCGAGCACCCCAGCGAGGAAGAGGTCATCGCCGGGCTGCCGGGCTTCCGGCCGAACTTCGATGGCCATCCTCGCCAGCTCAAGACAGCCGCCGCCGAGATCGCCCGGGCGAAACGGCCGATGATCCTGGCCGGCCATGGTGTCCTCCACGCCCAGGCGTGGGACGATCTCCGGGAGTTCGCCGAAAAGACCAGCATCCCGGTCGCCTGGACGCTGCTCGGCATCGGGGCGATGAGCGAGGACCATCCGCTCGCCTACGGCTACATGGGCATGCACGGCTGGAAGCACGTCAATCGGGCGATCCAGTCGGCCGACCTGTTGATCGCCCTCGGGATGCGTTTCGACGACCGGGTCACCGGCAACGTCCGGACGTTCGCACCGTATGCCCGGATCGTGCACGTCGACATCGACCCGGCCGAGATCGGCAAGAACGTGGCAGTCGAGGTCCCGATCGTGGGCGATGCCGGCCGCGTCCTGCGGGCGCTAACCCCGATGGTCGACGCCACCCTGATCGACGCTCGCCGGGAATACCTTGACCAGCTCGCTGCCTGGCGGGCCGAGTCGGAGGCCGGCAGCTGGCACGGATCGGGCGCCTGGCGCGAGGGCGTCCTGACGGCCGACTTCGTGGTCGAGCGGATCGGCGAACTGACCGATCATCGGGCGACCTACGTCGCGGACGTTGGCCAGAACCAGATGTGGCTGGCCCGCTACGCCGGATTCCAGTTGCCCAACAGCCACGTCAGCTCGGGTGGGCTGGGCACGATGGGCTTCTCCGTGCCGGCGGCGATGGGCGCCGCCCTCGGCCGGCCCGAGCGGGAAACCTGGGCGATCGTGGGAGACGGTGGCTTCCAGATGACGTTCCAGGAGCTGATGACCCTGGTCCAGGACCACATCCCGGTCAAGATCGCCCTGTTCGACAACAAGAAGCTGGGGATGATCCGCCAGTGGCAGGAGATCATCTACGCCGGCAACTACCACTCGTCCCACCTGCTCGGCCCCGACTTCGCCAAGCTGGCCGAGGCATTCGGGATCCCGGCCTTCCGGGCGCGCACGCCAGATGAGACGGACCCGGCCATCCGGGCCGCCCAGGCGGTCGACGGCCCGGCCCTCATCTGGTTCGAGATCGCCGAGACCCAGAACGTCTTCCCGATGATGCCGGCCGGCAAGGGCCTGTCCGACCTGATCGAGAAGTGGGATGGGCCGGAGGAATGAGCGAGTCGACGAGTAGCGGCGCAGCTCCCGGCCCGGCCCACTCGGCACCGCCGGCCCGGGCCCTGCCCGGTTCGGGCGAGGTTCATCGCCACATCCTCGTGGCGATCGTGTTGAACCGGCCCGGAGTGCTCAACCGGGTGGCCAGCCTCATGCGGGCTCGCAACTTCAACATCGAGTCGCTGGCCGTCAGCCATACCGACCAGCCCGACATCAGCCGGATGACGATCACCCTGCTCGGCGACGACGTGGCCGTGGAGCAGGTCAGCAAACAGCTCTACCGGCTGATCGACGTGCTCAAGGTCCAGGACTTCTGGGGCGAGCCGACGGTCGAATACGAACTGGCCCTGATCAAGGTCCGGGCCAGCGAATCGAACCGGGCCGAGATCGTCAAGGTGGCCGAGATGTACCGGGCTCGCCTGGTCGATATCACGGACGGCTCGGTGATCGTCGAGGCAGCCGGCACGCAGGCCGAAGTGGATGCCATCGTGGCCGTCCTGCGGACGTACGGAATCAAGGAACTCGTTCGCACCGGGACCGTGGTGATGGCCCGCGGCTCGGCATCCATCGAGGAGGCGCTCAAGCGATGACGGCAAGGATGTACTACGACCACGACGCAGACCCGGCGGCCCTCGCCGGAAAGACGGTCGCGATCATCGGCTACGGCAGCCAGGGCCACGCCCATGCCCTCAACCTGCACGAATCCGGGGTGGACGTGGTGGTCGGGCTGGCCGCCGCCTCGAAGAGCCGTGCCCTGGTCGAGGATGCCGGCATCCGGGTCGCCGACGTGGCCCACGCGGTTCGGTCGGCCGACGTCGTCATGATCCTTGTCCCGGACACCGCCCAGAAGGCGGTCTACGACACGGAGATCGGGCCGAACCTGCGGCCCGGTGCGCTCCTGCTGTTCGCCCATGGCTTCAATATCCACTTCAACCGGATCGATCCGCCGGCCGGGGTCGATGTCGGGATGATCGCCCCGAAGGGCCCCGGCCACCTCTTGCGCAGCGTCTACCAGGCCGGTGGCGGGGTGCCCGCCCTGTTCGCCGTCTATCGCGACGAGACCGGCACCGCCCGGGCCCAGGTCCTGGCCTATGCCCGGGCAATCGGCGCGACCCGGGCCGGCGTGCTCGAGACGACGTTCGCCGAGGAGACCGAGACGGACCTATTCGGCGAGCAGTCGGTCCTGTGCGGAGGCACGGCAGCGCTGGTCAAGATGGCCTTCGAAACACTCGTCGAAGCCGGCTACCAGCCTGAGCTCGCCTATTTCGAGACGCTCCACGAGCTCAAGCTGATCGTCGACCTGATGTACCGCGGTGGGCTCAACTTCATGCGCTTCAGCGTCAGCGACACGGCCGAATGGGGCGACTACGTCAGCGGGCCCCGGATCATCGATCCCCACGTCCGCGAGACGATGCGCCAGGTCCTGACCGAGATCCAGGACGGCACGTTCGCAGCGCGCTGGATCGCCGAGAACGAGGCCGGCCGGCCCAACTTCGACCGGCTCAGGCAGGCCGATCACGACCACCTGATCGAGCGCGTTGGCGCGAGCCTCCGGGGCCAGATGGCATTCCTCAACCCGATCGAGGTCAAGGCCGGTCAGTCGCAGGCGTCGGCCAGCACGACGGGCGGAGTCACTCGATGACGGCCGTCGGTCCGGGCGTACCGATCGCCGCCGGTTCGATCCGCATCTTCGACACCACCCTGCGCGACGGGGAACAGGCGCCCGGCGCGGGCCTGACCGCGGCCGAGAAGCTCGAGGTTGCCCGCCAGCTCGTCCGGCTCAACGTGGATGTGATCGAGGCCGGCTTCCCGGCCGCCTCCCCGGGCGATTTCGAGGCCGTCCGGCGAATTGCCGAGGAGACCCGTGGAGTCGCGGTCGCTGCGCTTGCCCGCTGCAAGGACGGTGACCCGCAGCGCGCTGTAGAGGCGATCAAGGGCGCCGAACGGCCCCACCTCCACGTGTTCATCGCCACCTCCGATATCCACCTCAAGCACAAGCTCCGGATCGACCGCGCTGAGGCGCTCCGACAGGCAACCCGCTGGGTCGCCTATGGCCGGAGCGAGCTGGGCCCGAATGCGGAGATCGAGTTCTCGGCTGAGGACGCCTCGCGGACCGACCTCGAGTATCTGCTCGATATCTACGAGGCCGTCGTCGCCGCCGGGGCGAGCACGGTCAACATCCCGGACACGGTCGGCTACGCCATTCCGGCCGAGTTCGGCCGGCTCGTCGGGCGGGTGGTCGAGCGCGTCGGTCGCGACGCCACCGTCTCGGTCCACTGCCACAACGACCTGGGCCTGGCCACGGCCAATACACTCGCTGCCGTGCAGGCGGGAGCCCGCCAGGTGGAGGTCACGATCAACGGCCTCGGCGAGCGCGCCGGGAACGCCTCTCTCGAGGAGGTCGTGATGGCCCTGCGCACCCGCCCGACCCAGTTCCCCGACCTCGGTTCACGCGTCCAGACCGAGCAGATCACGGCCGCCAGCCGGCTGGTCAGCTACCTGACCGGTTTTGCCGTCCAGCCCAACAAGGCCGTCGTCGGGGGCAATGCCTTCGCCCACGAATCAGGGATCCACCAGGACGGCGTGATCAAGAACCCGCTGACCTACGAGATCATGACCCCGCAGTCGGTTGGGCTGACCGGCAGCCAGCTCACGATCGGCAAGCTGTCCGGCCGGCGCGGCCTGCAGGGCAAGCTCCGCCAGCTTGGCTACGAGCTCGAGGGCGAAGGGCTCGATGCGGTCTACCGCCAGGCGATTGCCCTGGCCGACCTGAAGAAGGAGGTCACCGACGCCGACCTCCTGGCGATCGTCGAACGACGTGCCGGCGACGTGCCGGCCTCCATCCAGCTCGAGGGCTGGAGCGTGACCAGCTCACACGGCGGCAACGGCACGGGGACCGTCTCGATCTCGATCGGCGGTGAGATTCATTCGACCGAGGCGACCGGCAACGGCCCGGTGAACGCGCTCTACTCGGCCGTCGACCAGGCGCTCCAGCCTGTCCTCGGCTGGCATCCGGTGCTGGCCGTCTACGAGATCAAGGCGGTCTCGGCCGGGGAGGACGCCCAGGGCCAGGTCCTCGTCCGCTGCCGGCGCTCCTCGGACGAGGGCCCCGGCGCCCTGGTCGTGAGCGGTCACGGTCTTTCGACCAACATCATCGAAGCCTCGCTCGAGGCATACCTGGTTGCCGTCAACAAGCTCCACGGCGCCGAGATCAACGGGATTGACCCGGCGTTCGCCAGCCAGCGGGTCGTCGAGGAGCTTCCGTGATCGACCCGCCGGCCCAGTCGGGGCCGACCTATCGACTCGTGGCCATCCCCGGCGACGGCGTCGGGCCCGACGTCCTCGAGGCAGGCCGCTCGGTCCTGGCGACCACGGCGGCAACCTTCGGGTTCGGGCTTGCCTGGACCGACCTGATCGTGGGTGGGGCCGGGATCGACGCCTGGGACGTGGCGATCCGGCCCGAGGACGTCGAGGCCTGTGCGGCCGCCGATGCGGTCTACCTGGGCGCCGTGGGCGGTCCCAGATGGGATGACCCGACCTCCCCGGTGCGACCGGAGCAGGCCCTCTTCGCCCTGCGTGGCGGCCTGGGCCTGTTCGCCAATCTCCGGCCGGTCACGATCCACCGCCGGCTCAGGGAGGCCTCGCCGCTTCGGGCCGAGTTGCTCGACGGCGTGGACCTGCTGATCGTCCGGGAGCTCACCGGCGGCCTGTACTTTGGCGGGCGGACCGAGGCGAGCGGGCCGGCCGGAGCCCGGACCGCCAGCGACACCCTGCCCTACAGCGAGGCCGAGATCGAGCGCGTCGTCCGGGTCGCCTTCGAACTGGCCCGCGGCCGCCGCCGAAAGCTGACCAGCGTGGACAAGGCCAACGTCCTGGCGACCTCGCGGCTATGGCGGCGCGTCGCCACCGAAGTAGCCGTTGAGTTCCCCGACGTCGAGCTCAACCACCAGCTCGTGGATTCGTGTGCGATGCAGCTGGTCAAGTGGCCGGCTGCCTTCGATGTCCTGGTCACCGAGAATCTCTTTGGAGACATCCTGTCGGACGAGGCCTCGGTCCTGGCCGGCTCACTCGGGATGTTGCCCTCAGCATCGGTCGGCAACCGCCGGACGGCCCACGGACTGCACGGCCTGTACGAACCGATCCACGGCTCTGCGCCGGATATCGCCGGCCGGGACCTGGCCAACCCGATCGGGGCGATCCTGTCCGGGGCGATGCTCCTGCGCTGGTCGCTCGGACGCTCGGACGCGGCAGCAGCGATCGAGCAGGCCGTCGACGCCACCCTCGACGACGGCTTCCGGACCGCCGACCTGTGGCCGCGCGACGGTCGGGCGAGCGACGGCCTGAGCCGCGTCGGAACGGCCGGGATGACCAGGGCAATCGTCGACCGGATCGCGATTGGCCGGGCGGCGCCGGACACGGTGGCCGCCCGAGATCGATGAACCAAGCGCCGACCAACGCCCAGGAGTTCCATCCGTGACCAGCCAGCCCGCTCCCCCCGCCGCCCAACCCGCCGAGCGACCGATCGACCAGCCGGTCGTCCTATACGACACGACCCTGCGCGACGGGACCCAGGGCGAGAACATCACTCTGTCCCTTGCCGACAAGCTCCGGGTCGCCCGGATGCTCGACGAATACGGGATGCCCTACATCGAGGGAGGCTGGCCCGGCTCGAACCCCAAGGACATCGAGTTCTTCGCGCTGGCCCGGACGATGACTTGGCAGACCGCCCGGCTGGCGGCCTTCGGCTCAACCCGACATCGCTCGAATCGGCCCGAAAAGGACCCCAACCTGCACGAGCTCGTGGCAGCCGAGACCCCGGTCGTGACGATCTTCGGCAAGAGCTGGCTGCTCCACGTGATCGAGGTGCTCGGGGCGACTCCGGCCGAGAACCTGGACATGGTCGCCGAGTCGGTCGGGTTCGTGGCCGACCGCGGCCGTGAGGTCGTCTACGACGCCGAGCATTACTTCGATGGCTACGCCGCCGATCGCGACTATGCCCTGGCCACCCTGCGGGCCGCCCGGCAGGCGGGCGCGCGCTCGATCGTCCTGTGCGACACGAACGGGGGCACTCTCACCGGCGAACTGGTCCAGGTCGTGTCCGACTCGATCGCTGCCCTGGCGGACGACGGCGACCCGGCCACGATCAGCTGGGGGATCCATACCCACAACGACGCCGAGCTGGCCGTGGCCAACGCGATCGCCGCCGTGGAAGCCGGCTGCCGCCATGTCCAGGCCACGATCAACGGCTACGGTGAGCGCGCCGGTAACGCCAACATGGTCAGCATCCTGGCCAACCTGGCCCTCAAGACCAACCACCTGCTCGTGCCGTCGGGCGGCGGTCGACTGAGCGGCCTGACCGAGCTTTCGCGGGGCGTCGCCGAGATCGCCAACGTGGCTCCCAGTGACTACCAGCCCTACGTCGGCCGGTCGGCCTTCGCCCACAAGGGCGGCGTTCACGGGGCAGCCGTGGCCAAGGTGGAACGGAGCTACCAGCACATCGATCCGGGCCTGGTCGGCAACGAGGGCCGGCTGGTCGTCAGTGAGCTCGGCGGGCGAGCCAACACCCAACTCCGGGCGGAGCAGCTCGGCCATCGCCTGGACGGCTCGATCGATGCCCGGGCGCTGTCCCAGCTGATCAAGCAGCTGGAGGCCGATGGCCTGGCCTTCGAGGGCGCCGAGGCATCCTTCGAGTTGCTCATCCGGCGCCACGCCAGTGACTACACGGCACCGTTCCGGATCCTCGATTTCACAGTCCTGGTGGAGCAGCGCGACGGGCGCGAACTGCTGGCCGAGGCAACGGTCAAGGTGGAGGTGGCGGGCGAGGTCCTGCACACCGCGGCCGACGGCAACGGGCCGGTCAATGCCCTGGACAGCGCCCTGCGCAAGGCGCTCGGGGCGTTCTATCCGGAGCTCGATGGGGTCCACCTCGTCGATTACAAGGTCCGGATCCTGGACGGGACAGCGGCCACCGGAGCTCGTACCCGGGTGGTCATCGACTCGTCGGACGGTACCCGGACCTGGTCCACCATGGGCAGCGACACGAACATCATCGCGGCGTCGTCAGCAGCCCTGGCCGACTCCCTCGAGTACCTGATCTGGAAATCGGGGGCTGAGCTGCGACGGCGCGATGAGCGCCATTTCACGACCCAGGCGACCCCGACCCGGGCAGCGGCCGGAGCCCTTGGCGGAACCCCGGAGGTGACCCAGTGACCACGGAACCTACGAGTTCGGAGCCGTCCCAGTCGCTCCACCTCGCTCGCTGGAATATCTCCTCGGGCAGCCAGGTCCAGAGCCGCGGTGTCGTGGTCATCTCCTCCGGCGAGCATCGCTGGCAGGCCGCAGCCGAGGGCAACGGCCCGGTTGAGGCGCTCCTCCGGGCAGTCGATCGGGCCCTGTCCGAGGTCCTGGCCGGCCATCCCCGGCTGGTTGCCTACGACGTTCATGCCATCGCCGAGGGCCCCGACTCCGAGGGCATCGTCACGATCCGGATCGCGCCGCCGGCGTCGGCGACCGGCCTCCGGGCCAGTGGTGACTACACCGGCACGAGCCGCAACGTGAACATCATTGCGGCCTCGATCGAGGCCTACATCGACGCGCTCAACCAGTTGCTCGGCGAAGCCCAGTGGGCCGGTGCGACTGAGGCCGCGGGGAACCCTCGGCGGGGGCGGCGGGCCGCGGCCGGTGACGAAACGAGAGCCGAGCTGGACGAGGACGCCGGCCATCACGACACAACCGCCTGGTTCGAGCGCTGAAGGTGGCCGGCGCGGCGGACCAAGCCGGCTTCGAGGGCCCACGGGTCGCCTTCTCGGGCGAGCCCGGCGCCTTTGCCGAAGACGCCCTGCTGGCCGCCCTGGAACGGCCTGGATCGGTGCCCGTGACCGGCTTCCGCGAGGTCTTCGAGGCGGTCCGCGACGGCATCGCCGACGTGGGTGTGGTGCCCATCGAAAACGTCGTCAACGGCACCGTCCGCGAGGTCTACGACTTGCTCCTGGAGCACGAGCTGCTGATCCGGGGCGAGGTTGTCGTGCCGGTTCGGCTGTGCCTGGCAGCTTTGCCCGGCGCCCGGCTCGATCAGATCGAGCGGGTCTACTCGCATATCCAGGCGCTGGGTCAGGCCGACCTGTTCCTGCGCCGCCGACCATGGGCGCTGCTGACCACGTACAACACGGCGGGTGCCGGTCGGCTGATCGCCGAAGGAGCCGAGATTCACTCGGCCGCCGTCCTGTCGCCGCGCGCCGCAGCCCATTTCGGGCTGGTGATCCTGGTCGACGCCATCGAGAACGATCCGGCCAACCGGACCCGGTTCCTGCTCGTCGGCCGGCCCGGCGCCGCGTTTCCCGACCACTGGCGCCGGCCGCTTGACGGTGCGGCGACCGCCCGGACGACGCTTGCATTTGCCGTGCGAAATCAGCCCGGCACGCTCCTGGCCGTCCTGCGGGTCCTGGCCGAGCATGGCCTGAACCTGAGCACCCTCGAGTCGCGGCCCAGCCGGCGGGTGGCCTGGGAGTATGTCTTCTGGGCCGATATCGATGCCGACCTGCTGGCCTCGGCCGGTGCCTCAGCGCTCGAGGAGATCCGGCCACTCACCACGATGGTCCGGGTCCTCGGTGCCTACCAGCGGGTCGGCGCGGGCTGACTAGCCGGCTGTTACTCGATGACGAGGTTGGCCGGCACGCTCGGATCGATCGCGGGATAGGCGGGCTTGAGGTCCTCGAGGACGTCGCCCAGGATCTCGGCCACGGCCAGGTTCCGGAACCAGTTCTTGTTGGCCGGGATGACGTACCAGGGGGCGGCTGCGGTCGAGCAACGGCTGAGGGCGTCCTCGAAGGCCTGCGTGTACTCGTCCCAGCGGGCTCGCTCGGCCAGGTCGCCCATCTTGAACTTCCAGCGCTTGGTCGGGTTGTCGTGGCGCTCCTGGAAGCGGCGCCGCTGCTCCTCCCGGTCGATCAGCAGGAAGAACTTGACGATCGTCGTGCCCTCGTCGACGAGCATCCGCTCCCAGTCATTGATCTGGTCATAGCGCCGTTTCCAGGTCATCCTCGGGACGAAGTCATGGACGCGCACGACCAGGACGTCCTCGTAGTGCGACCGGTTGAAGATCCCGATCTCGCCCTTCGCCGGCAGGTGCTGGTGGACCCGCCACAGGTAGTCGTGGCTCGCCTCGAGGGCCGACGGCACCTTGAAGTTGGTCACCGGGCAGCCCTGCGGGTTGAAGGCCGACATGACGTGGCCGACCGTGCCGTCCTTGCCGGCCGCGTCGATCCCCTGGAGGACGACCAGGACCGGGTGCTTCGCCTCGGCCCACAGCCGGTCCTGGAGCCCGGTCAGGCGGCTGAGGCCGAGGGCGAGCTCCTTGGTCGAGCCGGCCTTGGTATACCCGTGGGTCTCGGCCGGGTCGATCTGGGAGAGGCGGACCTTGGAGCCGGGTTCGATCCGGAGCTGGTCACGCAGGCTGCGTTCGGGCATGAGCGACTCCTCGGTTGGACGCACGTCGTCCCTTGGGCTGAACGGACTCCCGGGGATGGTACACGCGCCCGGCTAGAATGAGTGCCTCACCCGAGAGGAGCCCACGATGACCACGACGATCGGCGCCCAGCCCCATCCGATCCTGCTCGCCGGCCGCTGGGTCGACTCGCCGGACGTCCTGACCGTGACCAACCCGGCCGACCCGTCGACGCCGGCAGGTACGACCTACAACGCCACCGCCGAGCAATATGAGACGGCCGTGAACGCCGCGGTCGCCGCCTTCGAGGAGACGCGCAAGCTACCCGCATATGAGCGCGGCGCGATCCTCCGTTCGATCAGCGCCGGGATCAAGGCCCGCCGCGAGGAACTCGGTCGATTGATCGCCCTCGAGGCGGGCAAGCCGATCCGGGACGCCCTGGTCGAGGTGGACCGGGCTGTCCTGACCTTCCGGCTGGGGGCCGAGGAGGCCGAGCGGCTCGTGGGTGAAGTGATCCCACTCGACCTGATGGCAGCCTCACGGGGCCGGGTGGGGATCACCCGGCGCTTTCCGATCGGCCCGGTCGCCGCGATCAGCCCGTTCAACTTCCCACTCAACCTGGCCGCTCACAAGGTCGCTCCGGCGATCGCCGCGGGCTGTTCGATCGTGCTCAAGCCGCCCAGCAAGGATCCGCTGACGATGCTCACCGTGGGCGAGATCATCGTCGAGGCCGGGCTGCCCGAAGGCGCGCTCAGCATCCTGCCGATGACCCGCGAGCTGGGCGACCGGATGGTTGCCGATGA
>JBBRIM010000022.1:0-19760 GCA_038221095.1 Candidatus Limnocylindrales bacterium | reverse complement strand
AGGCGAACCAACGCGGCTCGAGCTCGCGCTCCGCGAATAGCCGATCGGCCAGTTCGAGGTAGCCGGTGGGCCGTTCGCGTCGGGTCGCCTCTCGGAATCCCCGTTCAACGGCGGCCGTGAGTGGCCAGCGCACGCCGTAGGTTGGACCGAGGCCCGGCGCAATCCGATAGGCGCCCTCGTGGTAGTCCGGATCGGCCAGGGCGGCAAAGCCATCCGCCATCGCCCGGCTGAATGCGTTCGGATCGGCGGCAAGTTCGGCCAGTTGCCGGCCGAGCGACTCAGCCTCAGGCTTCCGTGCGGCGACGAAGGCCACGGCCCGGGTCGTGATCTCGGACGTGGCGATCACTTGCTCATTCCTTCGCCGGTTGCCCGGGAATTCCGAATGCGCAGACCGTACTGGGCCATCAGCTCGCGCTTGCGCTCTTGGGTGGCAGCCAGGTAGACCGCTTCGGCCGTTGCCAGGATGGTTCCGTCTGTGTCGACGATCTGGCCGGCCGTATCAACCAGCCGGCGTCGGGCTCGGACAATCCAGCCCTCACCGCGCACGTGCGTCCCGATCGGGACCGGCCGCTTGAAGTCGATCGTCATCCGGGCGGTCACGCCCCAGTTCTCCTCGGCGACGAGGGCCCAGGCCATCACCTCGTCAAGGATCGTGGCAATGATTCCGCCGTGGGTGATCCCGCTCCAGCCCTCGAAGCGGTCGTCCAGGACGAATTCGGTCCATGCTCGCCGCTCGGCCAGGTGCAGCTGCAGGTGAAGGCCGTGCTCGTTGAGCTCGCCGCAGGCAAAGCAGTTGTGCGGATCGAACTCGAACGTTGGGAGTCCCGCCACAGCGCGGATCTCAGATGTCAAGATTCTGGACCTTGCGCGCCTCGGACTTGATGAAGTCCTTACGGGGCGCCACCTTCTCGCCCATCAGCAGCGTGAAGATCTCGTCGGCGGCCGCGGCGTTCTCGCTGTCGACGCGGAGGAGGGTCCGCGTCTCCGGGTTCATCGTCGTCTCCCAGAGCTGATCGGCGTTCATCTCGCCGAGGCCCTTGAAGCGCTGGACCGAGACGTTCTTGGCGTTCATCTGCTTGACGATCGCCTCGCGTTCTTTCTCGGACTGGGCGTACTTCGTGATCTTGCCCGTGCTGACCCGGTAGAGCGGCGGCTGGGCGATGTACAGGTAGCCCGACGAGATCACCTGGGGCATGTGCCGGTAGAACAGGGTCAGGAGGAGGGTCCGGATGTGGGCGCCGTCCACGTCGGCGTCGGTCATGATGATCACCCGGTGATAGCGCAGCTTGGCGATGTCGAAGCTGTCGCCGATCCCCTCGATACCGGCGCCCAGGGCGATGATCAGCGGTCGTACGTTCTCGCTGGCCACGATCCGGTCCAGGCGTGCCTTCTCCACGTTGAGGACCTTGCCGCGGAGCGGCAGGATCGCCTGGAAGCGTCGGTCGCGACCCTGTTTGGCGGAGCCGCCGGCCGAGTCGCCCTCGACGATGAAGATCTCGCTGCGCTCCGGGTCACGCTCCTGGCAGTCGGCCAGCTTGCCCGGCAGCGATAGCCCGTCGAGGGCGCCCTTGCGGATGACCAGGTCGCGCGCCTTGCGGGCGGCCTCCCGGGCCCGGGAGGCGGTCAGGCATTTCTCGATGATCCGGCGCCCGTCGCCGGGATTCTCCTCGAGGTACTGGACCAGCCCATCGGCAAGGACCGCCTGGACCTGGCCCTTGACCTCGGCGCTGCCGAGCTTGGCCTTGGTCTGGCCCTCGAACTGCGGTTCGGGCAACTTGACGCTGATCACCGCTGTCAGTCCCTCGCGGACGTCGTCGCCGCTCAGGTTGGCATCCGAGTCTTTCAGGATTGCGGCCTTGCGCGCCCAGTCGTTGAGGGAACTGGTCAAGGCTGCCCGGAAACCCGTGACGTGGCTGCCGCCATCCACCGTGTTGATGTTGTTGGCGAATGCGAGCACGTTCTCGGTGTACGTGTCGTTGTACTGGAGGGCGACCTCGACGACCGTGTTGCCTTCCTTGCGCTCGACGTAGATCGGTCGCTGGGTGAGCACTTCCTTGTTCCGGTTCATATGCCGGACGAAGGACATCAGCCCGCCTTCGAAGTAGAACGAGCGCTCGCGGTCGTGGCGGTCGTCCACGAACGTGATCCAGACGCGCTTGTTGAGGTAGGCCGACTCGCGCAGGCGCTGCGAGATCATCTCGAAGGAGTAGTCGGTCTCCTCGAACATCTCGGGGTCGGCCCGGAAGCTCGTCTTCGTGCCCCGCCGTGAACCAGCCGGGCCCACCTTGAGGACCTTGGTCGAGGGCTTGCCCCGAACGTATTCCTGGGACCAGACGAAGCCGTCGCGGGCCGACTCGACCCGCATCCACTCGGACAACGCGTTGACCACGCTGACGCCGACGCCATGGAGTCCGCCCGAGACCTTGTAGCCGCCCTGCTCGAATTTCGCCCCGGCGTGCAGGATCGTGTGGACCACCTCGAGGGCATCGATCCCACTCTTGTGCCGGCCGACCGGCACGCCGCGCCCGTCATCCTGCACGGTCACCGTGCCGTCAAGGTCGATCTGCACCGTGATCTTGGTGGCATAACCGGCCATCGCCTCGTCGATCGAGTTGTCGACGACCTCCCAGACGAGGTGATGAAGCCCGCGAGCGTCGGTCGAACCGATGTACATGCCGGGCCGCTTCCGGACAGCCTCGAGCCCCTCCAGAATCTGGATGCTCTCGGCGTTGTAGTCCGATCCGCCCCTTGAGCTCGCCTTGGCGGCCTTGGCGCGGGTCCGGGGCTCAGTCGACGGCGAGCTCCCACTCACCGCGCTGCGCGCCTGGCTGGAATCTTCGGTCACGCGGGTCCTCCGGTCAGACGGTCGTAGAGCCGCCCGAGATCCTCGTCGGTGTAGTACTCGATCACGATTCGGCCGCCTTTCCTGCCGCGTGCCACCGAAACCTTCGTCCCGAGGGCACTGCGCAGGTCGTCCTCGACCCGAGCGAGGTCGGGATCGGGCTGGCGAACGACGCCCGGTTTGACCGGTCGAGGTTCACGAAGCCGTCGAGCAAGCTCCTCAGCCTGGCGAACCGACAGGTCGGCGTCGACGATCGTGGCGACCAGGTGGAGTTGCTGGACGGTCGGCAGCCCGATCAGGGCTCGAGCGTGGCCCTCGCTCAGGCGCCCATCCGAAACCGCCGTTTGGACGCCCTCGTCAAGTTCGAGCAGGCGAAGTGTGTTCGTGATCGTGCTCCGGGCACGTCCCACCTGGCGGGCGATGTCGTCCTGGGTCAGCCCGAACTCCTGGCTCAACTGGCGGAAGGCATTGGCCTCCTCGATCGGGTTGAGGTCCTCGCGCTGCACGTTCTCGACCAGGGCCAGTTCGAGCTGCTCGCGATCTGCGAGCTGGCGGATCACTGCCGGAATGCGTTCGAGCCCGGCCAGGCGGGCCGCCTGCACCCGGCGCTCCCCGGCGACGATCCGATAGCCGTCGAGCGTCTCGGTCACGAGAATGGGCTGGAGGACGCCGTGGTCGGTGATGCTCGTGGCGAGGGCGTCGAGATTGGCATGGGCGACATCGCGTCGGGGCTGGTTCGGGTTGACGTGGATTTCGCTCAGCAGGATCTCGTTGGCCCGTGCGGCCTCCCCGTCGCGTGAGGGAATGAGCGCCGACAGGCCGCGTCCGAGGGCTGGGCCCGTCCCTCGCGCGCTCAACGGACACCTGCCGGATCGACGCTCGGGGCCGTCACCGGCTGCATGGACCTTGTCGTGGCCATAACGGGCACCGCGTCGCGGGTCGGGGCCGGATCAACCTGGGTGGCTGGCTGGGCGGCCCGGAGTCGCGCCCGAAACTCGCGCGAGAATGCGCCATACGCCTTCGCACCCTTCGAGTCCGCCTCGTACAGGGCAATCGGAAGGCCATGGCTCGGTGCCTCGGACAGCCGGACGCTGCGTGGAATGAGCGTGTCGTAGACCGCCGGACCGAGATGGCGGCGAACCTCGGCGCGGACCTCCGCGGACAGGTTCGTCCGAGCGTCGTACATCGTCAGGAGGACTCCCTGGATCGTGAGCCGTGGGTTCAGGTGATCGCGAACGAGGTGGATGGTTCCGATGAGCTGGCCGAGCCCCTCGAGGGCGTAGTACTCGCACTGGAGCGGGATGAGGACGGAGTCGGCGGCCGTGAGCGCGTTCACCGTGAGGAGTCCGAGTGACGGCGGGCAGTCGATGAGGACCAGGTCGTAGCTGCCGGCGAGCGGCGCGAGAGCCCGAGCGAGGCGTCGCTCCCTGCCGCTCATCGCAGCGAGCTCCACCTCGGCTCCGGCCAACGCCGGCGCCGAAGGAATGAGCTCCACACCCGTCCGGGCGATCGGGACCACCGCGTCGGCGATGCCTGACCCGTCCACGAGAACCTCGTAGATCGAGCGTTGGACCGTTCGGCGGTCAACGCCAAACCCACTGGTTGCGTTCCCCTGGGGATCAAGATCGATGACGAGGATCCGGTCTCCGGCGAGGGCGAGATCGGTGGCGAGATTCACCACCGTCGTCGTCTTTCCGACGCCGCCTTTCTGGTTGGCGCAGGCGATTGTCTGGCCCACTCAGTACCCCGGACCGATGTCATTCACGCTCGACCATTCTAGCAAAACGGGGCCCTTCGAGCCTTCGCACGGCGGCGACACGCGATCGACGCCCAATGCCCGGCCGGTGCCGCACGATCGTGCGCCCCTGTGCTCACCCGCCGCTCACCCCGCGCTTCTCTGGTCGCGGGCAACGTTTCACGTGAAACGGTCGCCGAGTGCCGGGTGCCGCGTCCGACGCGATACGCCCGGCAGCGGCCTGGAGTGCCTCCAGGCCGGCAGTCAGCTGGTCCAGTAGCGCTCGGAGATCACCGCTGCCGGCGGCACGCCGAGCCCGACGAGCAGCTCGGCCGTGGAGTCGATCACCGCCGGACTGCCGCACACGTATGCGACCGTGATCGCCGGCTCAAAGACCGCCGCCCGGTGCAACAACCCGATCGCGTCCGTGACCCGCCCGACCTGGCCCGACCAGCCGGCACTGGCCGGGTCGTTCGGACGCGAGACTACCGGGAGGTAGTGGATTCTCGGGTCGCGGGCGAGCTGCGAGAGGTGGTCCCGGTAGGCGAGTTCCGGGGCCCATGCGACGCCGTGGACCACGACGGCCTGCGGCCGGTCGGGGAACTGCGAGAGCGACCGGAGCATCGACACGAACGGGGCCAGGCCTGTTCCGGTCGCCACGAAGAGGTGGGTCCGCTCGTCGCCCGGGGCGAGCGTGAACCGGCCCTTTGCCGGGCCGATTCGAATCCGACCGCCGACGGCAAGCTGCCACAGCGTCGGGGTGAAGGCGCCGCCCGGCACCCGCCGAACCAGGAATTCGAGGTCGCGTGCCCCTGGCGCCGACGACGTCGAGTACGGCCGTTGGACGAACGCGCCGTCGACCACCAGGCCGAGCGTCAGGTACTGGCCCGGTTGGAAGGCGGGCGGCCCGTCATCCGGTCGAATCACGAAGCGGGCGATCTCCGGCGTGATGTCGGCGCGAGCGACGAGGACGGCATTCGACCCAGGTCGGGGCGGGCTCGATCTGCCGGGAAGGCCGACCGACCGCACCGGCAGCGGCCGGTCGATCGGCAGCGGCCGGTTGATCGGCAGGGCGCTGCGGTTCAAGCTGCCCTGAGGAGGCGATCGAGCTCGTCTCGGGCCGCGTCGGCGTCGGCGTACCAGGCTGCGTCGACCCAGGCGTAGCCGGTCCACGCGGCGGGTAGTTGATCGGACCGGAATACGGCGGCGTTGGGGCAGGCTGCCTCGCACGAGCCGCAATCGATGCAGGCCTCGGGATCGATATACAGCTTCCGGTCGGCAGCTTCATCGGTCTGAATGCAGTCGACCGGGCAGACCTCGACACAGGCTCGATCCATGTGATCGATGCACGGTTCGGCGATGACATAGGCCATGGTCGGCGTCTCCCTTGCGGAGGGTTGCCCCGACCCGATGTCGAAGGCGTCAACGCCGAATCTCGGCCAGGACGATGGGACCTCCATGTGCTCGGGATGTGCATTTCCTCATCGACGAGCCGGGACCGTGACCTCGAAGCGCGCTCCGCCATCCGAGCCTGCGGTCGCCCGAATGCGACCCCCGTGTGCCTCGACGATCCGCCGGGCGATGGCCAGGCCAAGGCCGGCTCCCGTCGTGCGCCGGCGGGCGACCGGATCGAGCCGCGCGAATGGCTCGAAGATTCGCTCCCGGTCTTCGGCCTCGATGCCGGGGCCGTGGTCGGTCACCGACAGGAGGGCGTCGGCACCGCGCCGGGCGACTGTCACCTCGACCGCCGAACCGGCCGGCGCGTGGTCGATCGCGTTGTCGACCAGGATGAGCACGAGCTGGACGAGCCGGTCGCGATCGCCGTCGATGCTCGCGCTACCGGCCACGTCGACCACGACATCCATCTGGCGCTCATCGGCGAGTGGTGCCACCCGCCGGACCGCAGAGCGGACGAGCTCGGCCAGGTCAAGCGGCTCACGGACCAGGACCAGGTCGGAGGCTCCGGTCGAGGAGAGCGCGAGCAGGTCACCCACGAGCCGGCCGACGCGATCGCTCTCGGCCACGATGTCGTCGACCAGGGCAACCCCGTCCGGTGCGACGAGCGACTCACGCTGGAGGACCTCCGCGGTGGCCCGGATCACCGCGGCGGGTGTCCGCAACTCATGCGAGGCATCGGCCACGAAGCGCAACTGAGCCGCGAACGTGCGCCGGATCGGCTGGAGCGCGCGGCGGGTCACGAGCAGCGTGATCAGGGCCGCCGCCAGCAGACCGAGGACGCCGACAATCCCGATCGCGAGCACGAGGCTGGTTGCCTGGCTGTCGTGGAGGGTGAGCACGAATCCCGCCTGGACGTAGCCGACCAGATGCCCTGCGGACCCGACCGGCAGCGTGAGCAGGCGGACCGAGATACCCCCGAGCAGGACGGTCCGCAGGTCGCCGGACGATCCCGTCGCGAGGGGCAGCGCGGCGACGACGGGGAGACCCGGCAGGGCGACGCGGGACGGGTCCGCCACGACCCGTCCCTTCGGGTCAAGGGTCAGCACGAAGGTATCCGCGCTGCCGGGCACGACATCGTCCGATTCGGGGTTGTCCTGTGGAACCGGCAGCTCGCCGCCCAGGCGCGCCACGGTCGCTTCCGCTGCGGACCTGACGGCCCGGTCCACGTTGCTGTCCAGGGCATCCAATGCGGCGAGGACGGTCGTGATCCCGATTCCCACGACGAGCAGGGCGACGAGGGCGAAGCTCGTCAGGTACAGCCGGCGCCCGGTTGCCGCGACGATCCGCCCGGCGGGATCTGCGCCGCGTCGCCGGTCAGCCACTGGAGCGCAGGCTGTAGCCGACGCCGCGCACCGTCCGCAGCCGGTCGGCCCGGCCGAGCTCACCGAGTTTGCGTCGGAGGTAATGGATGTACAGGTCGACCACGTTCGAGTAGACATCGGGCTCGGCGCCCCACACGCCGTCAAGGATCTGGCGCCGGGTCAGGACCTGTCCTGCATTGCGGATCAGGTAGCCGAGCAGGGCGAACTCGCGCGCCGACAGATCGACGGTGCGCTCCCCGACGCGCAGGGTGTGGCGGGCCTCGTCGAGCTCAATGTCGCCCGCCGCCAGGCGCTGGTCAGGGGGTCCGGAATCGCGCCGCCCGAGGGCCCGCACGCGCGCCAGTAACTCGGAGAAGGCGAACGGTTTGGGCAGGTAGTCGTCTGCGCCGGCGTCGAGTCCCTCGACGCGCTGCTCGACCGAGCCGAGCGCCGTGAGCATCAGCACCGGCGTCCGGATGTGCTTCGCCCGGAGCAAGCGGATCAGGGTCAGCCCGTCGATATCCGGCAGCATCCGGTCGACGATCGCGACGTCGTACGTACCCGCCGTGATCAGGGCCATGGCCGCGACTCCATCGGGGGCGGCATCGACCACGAACCCCTCCGCCGTCAGCACTCGGCGGATGAGGATCGCCATCTTCGGTTCGTCTTCAACCAGCAGGACACGCATGAGACCGATCCTAGGCGCCCCGTTCCCGCGCGTCGAGGGAAGAAGGTCCTGTCTTTGAGCGTTCTCATCGAGCACACATGGCCGGCCCATCCGGCAGGCCCATTCTCGGCTCATCGCCACTCAGCCCACTTGGAGATTCGCTCGATGATCCATCGAACTGCTCTGTTCATCGCCAGCCTGACCGCCGTCCTTGTCCTGGTGGTCGGCTTCACCGTGGCCGGTGGTGGTTTCGCCGCCCCAGCCGGCCTCGCAGCCGTCGCTGCGACGGCCCAGGTCGCCTCAGCGCCGCTGGTCCAGGTCGACACCGTCTACGTTGCTCCGCCGAACGTGCCCAGCACGGTCGTTGTTCACCACATCGCGGCGTCCGCCGGCGCTGGCGAGAACGATGGCGTGGAGGGCGACTGATGCCGGCAGAACGCCCAGCCCGCCCCCTCCCGCCTCGTACCGTGGCCGAGCAGGCCCTGCCCGCCCGCCCGCTCCCCCCTCGCCCTGTCATCAGCCCTGTCTCCGATCAGCCGATCGGAGGGCTAGGCCCGGCGCGTCGGCCATCGGCGCGTCCCGATCCGCGACCCATGCGGACATTGCTTGGCCTGACCGGCGTTGCCGCGCTGGCCGCCTTCGCGACCGCGATGACCGCACCTTCAGCCGGCGCGTCGTCGACCGCTGTTGCTCAGGCCCAGGAGATCCCCGCTCCGTCGGTAATCCACGTCAAGAAGTTCGTCCAGCTCAAGCCGGGCGAGACCGCACCGCCGGCCGCACTCGTCCAGGCGGCCCCGGCCGCCACGCCTCGGGTGGTCGTGGTGACAACGACACGCCAGTCGGGCAAGCCGTGAGCGGGGTCGCGCTCGCCGCGCCGCCCGACCAGGCCACGCTGTCCGCGGCCCACGACGAGGGGCTCGTGTCGGTCGAGGCCATGCTGATGGGCGGCCGGGTGAGCGTGTTCCTGCGCTCCGCGCCGCACGCTCGTCGGCGAGCTTCCGGCGATGCCCGGCTGACGATCGCCCGGATCGGGCGTTGGGCTGACCGCCTGACCCGCCACAGCACAACCTCGGAGCTCAGCCGGCTCAACCTGGATCCGGCGGCCGAGGTGCGGATCGGCCCGACGCTCGCCGCCGTCCTGCACGCTGCCCAGGAGGCGGCATCCGAAACGCATGGGATCGTGGATCCAACGCTCCTTGGCGCCCGGCTTGCCGCCGAACACGGCGACCTCCGGGCCGCCGAGGCAAATCGTCCATCGCCATCGGTGGGGGCTGCCCGGTGGTCCGTGGCTGCGCCCTCAGCCAGGCGTAGCCGGGCGGTCGTCTCCCGGCCGCCCGGCGTCCACTTCGATCTCGACGGGATTGCCAAGGGTTGGATCGCCGATCGGGCGGCCGGAATCCTCGCGGACTACTCGGCCGTGCTCGTCGATGCCGACGGCGACCTCGCGATTGCGCTGGCCTACGGCGAGGTCTGGCGGATCGCCGTCGCCGATCCGCGCCGGTCGGCCGACCGGCTCGCCGTGCTCGAACTGACCGGCCTCGATCCGACCGGCCGCCAGCGCTACGGTCTGGCGACCTCGGGGACGAGCGTTCACCGCTGGCAACGTCACGGGCTCGTGACCCACCACCTGATCGACCCTCAGACGGGCCGGCCGGCCGAGACCGACGTCCTGCAGGCCACGGTGCTGGCCGACACGGCCGCGCGGGCGGAAGCGGCAGCCAAGGCCGTGGTCATCCTGGGCTCCGAGCGTGGCGCCGCGAGCCTCGACCGTCCGGGAATCCGGGCCGGGATCGTCCTCACGACCGACGGCCGGGTGCTGGCCACGCCGTCGACGGAACGGTGGCTGGCATGAAGTTCAGGGGACTCTCGCCGAATACCGCGCTGACCCGCTGGGGGCTGACTGCGATTGCCATCGGGATCATCCTGGGGGCCACCGGTCCCAGCGCGATCGATTCCCTGGCCCGGCTGGCGACGACCCAGGCCGGTAGCCTGCCCTGGATCTCGTCGCGACTGATGGGCTTCATTGCCTACTTCGCCATCGCCGGCTCGGTCCTGTACGGGCTCCTCCTCTCGACCAAGCTCCTCGACTCGATCGCCCACCGCCCGATCAGCTTCACGCTGCACCAGGACCTTGCTTCGTTTGGCCTCGGCCTGGCCGGCATCCACGGCGCCCTTCTTGGGCTGGATCGAACGGTACCCACGTCCCTCGGCGAGCTGGCGGTCCCGTTTGCGACGCCCTACCGACCGCTGTGGGTCGGTCTCGGGCAGGTTGCGTTCTGGATCTGCGCCGTGGTGGTCGCCAGCTTCTACGTCCGGCGACGGATTGGGCAACGAGCGTGGCGGCTGCTCCACTATGCGACGTTCCTGGCGTTCATCGGGGCCACCGCTCATGGCCTGGGCTCGGGCACGGATACGGCCGGCTGGGCCTGGTGGATCTACCTGGTCTGCACGGACCTGGTCGTGTTCCTGCTCATCTACCGGATCGGCGTCTCGGTCGCGGGACGCCGATCGAGGCAGCGGTACCAGGCAGCCTGACCTGCGGAGCACGATTGCCGGGATTTTGAGTCGGTCGGTATACTGGCCGCGCCGGAGCCGCCACCTCGGTCGTCGCCTTGTCCGATCACCGGCACGTTGGCCAGGCACCTCGCCGAGGATCGCGCCAGATGAGTCTGACACTCGCCGCGGTGGGCGCCGTGGTGGCTGCGGTTCTGCAGCTGACCATCGTTCCATACCTCGGCATCTCCGGGGCCTATCCCGATCTCCTCCTCGTGATTGCGGTGATCGCCACGTTCACCTGGAGCATCGAAGCGGGGATCACACTCGCATTCGTCGGCGGTCTGATGATCGATCTCCTAGCCCCGCGACCCATCGGCCTGACAGCCTTCACCCTGCTCGTCTCGACCGGGATCGCCGCCCTCCTCGGTCGGTTGATCCCGCGCGGTCGGATCCTCACCCAGATCGTGGCGATCTTCGTCCTCAGCTTCGTGACGGACCTGCTCTTCCTGGGCATGTACTCGGCGCTGCGGGGCAAGCTCGACGTGGCTGACCCGGTCCAGTTGATCCTGCCCGGCGCCATCTACTCAACGGCCATCGCGGCGGTCCTGGCCCCGGCCGCGTTTGCCCTGCACAGGCGCTTCGCCGAGGGCGAACGGGTGGCATGGTAGCCCCGGGGATCGTCGACGAGCGACCCGGGCGCGAGCGACAGCTTGTCCGCTTCATCGTCTTCGGAATCGCAGTGATCGTGGCGATCGGCGGGCTGACGGCCCGGATGGTCTTCCTCCAACTGGTGAGCGGCCGCACCTACCAGCAGCTGGCGACCATCAACAGCACGGTCCAGCAGGGGATCCCGTCCACCCGCGGCCTGATCTACGACCGCAACGGCCTCCTGCTCGTGGCCAATCTGCCCAGCTACGCCGTGAAGATCCGGCCGTCCGACCTGCCGTTCTCGCAGCGAGCCACGGTCGTGGCCCAGCTGGCCTCCCTGCTCAAGATGGACCCGGCCGACATCAACTCGGCCATCGACGGCAACCCCGGCTCGAATTTCGACCTGGTCCGAATTGCCCAGGGCGTGCCGGTCGCAACGGCCAACCTGATCGCTGAGGCCCACCTCGACCTGCCCGGGGTTGAGGTCTCGGTCGACGCCCTCCGCCATTACACCCTCGGCCCGCTCCTGAGCCAGGTCCTCGGCTACACCGGGGCAATCGATGCCGACACCCTCAAGCAGCAGAAGTCGATGGGCTACCTGCCCGACGACCTGATCGGGCGGGCGGGAGTCGAGCAGCAATACGAGAGGCAGTTGCGCGGGACGTACGGCATGGAGACGATCCAGCGCGATGCCACCGGTCGCCAGATCCAGGTTCTGTCAACGGACAGCCAGCCACAGGCTGGCGATTCGCTCACGCTCACGATCGACACCAAGATGCAGGAGCAGGCCCAGACCGCGGTCAACTGGGCGATGAAGGCCGCCGGCCTCAAGTCGGCCGTCCTGATCGCGATGAACCCGCAGACCGGCGAGATCCTGTCGATGGTCAGCACGCCGACCTACGACGACAACCAGTTCGCCCAGGGGATCAGCAACGCCCAGTTCGCGGCCCTCCTGAACAACCCCGACAAGCCGCTCCTCAACCATGCGACCAGCCTGCAGTTCCCGGAAGGCTCCACCTACAAGCTGGTCACGGGTGCAGGAGCCCTCGCCGACGGCAAGCTGACCCCGACCACCCTCGTCCAGACGAAGCCGTACATCCAGATCGGGGCGGACAAGTTCTGGGACTGGAACAAGCGGGGCTTTGGGAACATCAACGTCGTGACCGGCTTCGCCCACTCGAGTGACACGTTCTTCTACCAGGTCGCTGCGATGCTCGGGATCCAGCGGTTGGCCTACTGGGGCCGTCAGTTCGGGTTCGGCGCGCCGACCGGGATCGACCTACCCGGCGAGGTTCCCGGGATCGTGCCCGACCAGAAATGGAAGCAGGACACGTTCGGCCAGGCCATCCTGCCCGGCGAGACGGTCCAGGCTGGGATCGGGCAGGGTTTCGACACCGGAACGCCGCTCCAGCTCCTGAACGCCTATGCGGCGCTGGCCAATGGCGGCACGCTCTACCAGCCGCAGGTCGTCCGGGACATCACCGGACCCGATGGGAGCATCGTCCGGCCTTTCGCCCCGATCGTGCTCCACAAGATCGCCGCCAAGGCCAGTGTCTTCGTCACGATGCGCCAGGCGGCTCGTCGGGTGGTCACGATCTTCCACACGTACAACCTCGTGAGCGAGCCCTTCGTGGTCGCCGGCAAGACCGGCACCGCTGAGTTCGGCCTGCGCGACGCCAAGGGTCGCCTGCCGTACCACAACTGGTTCGTGTGCTTCATCCCGCTCCACGGGGACGTCACGAAGCCCGACTCGCAGCTCGCCGTCGTCGGCTTCAACGAGAACGCCAACACGGTCGGCAACTCGGCCACCGAGATGGTCAAGTACTTCCTGCAGCTCCACTTCCGGGCCCGCCACGACCTGCGCAAGTTCGACTTGATGCAGAAGGGCAACTTCTACGGTGGCAACTGATGGGCGTCCTTAAGGCTGAGCCGGCCAAGGTCCGGGACTGGGCGACCCGCTCGGTCGGGGCGTACTGGCGCGCCTACGACGTCCAGCTCGCGATCTACGCCCTGCTCCTGGCCGGGCTGGGGCTGGCGATGTCCTACAGCAGCACCGTCGTGACCGGGGTCAATCCGCTCGACCCGAGCTCGAACTTCCTGCGCGGCCTGATGTGGTCGGGGATCGCCGTGATCGTCTTCTTCTGCGCGACGATCTTCGACTACAAGTGGTTCAAGACGTTCGCCTGGCCGATCTACTTCGTGAACCTGGGCCTGCTCGGGCTCAGCCTCGTGATCGGCACCGGGATCGGCGGGGCGGCCCGCTGGATCGCGATCGGGCCGCTCCAGTTCCAGTTCAGCGAGCTGGCCAAGATCCTGATGATCGTGGTCCTGGCCAACTACCTGGCGGTCCGCCACGACCGGCTCGGCTCGCTCCGGGTCATCCTCGGGGCGTGCGTCCTGATGGTCCCGACGTGGGTCCTGGTCATGCTCCAGCCGGACCTCGGGACGTCGCTCGTGCTGGCCGGCATCCTGGCCGGGATGCTGTTCCTGTCGGGGGCCAGCATGAAGTGGCTCGGGGCCCTGACCGGACTCGTGATCGCGCTGATCCCGATCGCGTGGACCTACATCCTGCGCGACTACCAGAAGCAGCGCCTGTCGAGCTTCCTGAACCCGTCGAGTGACCCGCAAGGCTCGGGCTACCAGCTCCTCCAGTCGCAGATCGCGGTGGGCTCGGGCGGCTGGTTCGGCAAGGGGCTGACCAACGGGACCCAGGACACGCTGGCCTTCCTGCCGGTGGGTGATACGGACTTCGCATTCGCCCGCCTGGCCGAGGAGCTCGGCTTCATCGGGGCTCTCCTGGTGTTCGTCCTGTTCGTCGTCCTGCTGTGGCGGGTGCTGATGGCGGGCTACCGTTCGGAAGACCGCTTTGGGACATTCTTCGCAGCGGGCATCGGCTCGATGATCGTGTTCCAGGTGGTCGTCAACGTGGGCATGGTGATCGGGCTCATGCCGATCACGGGCATCCCGCTGCCGTTCATCACCCGGGGTGGTGCCTCGCTGATCAGCATCGCGATCGGGCTGGGGATCCTGCAGAGCATCAACATCCGGCAATCCCGGGCGGAGTGGTGATTCGGCGTCCAGATTCCGCCTGATTCGGGCAGATCGGCCCGGTCCATACTCCTGTCCATGACCGAGGACGTCGCGCTCACCGGGATCCGCGTTTTCATCGCCCTGCTTGCGGCGGCCGTCCTCGTCGCAATCGTCACCGACCGGATCCGGGTGCCTTACACCGTCGGCCTGGTGCTCCTCGGCCTGGCCGTCGGGATCGTCCATCCGGGCGCCGGCCTGGCCATCACCCCGGCACTCGTCCTCGCCGTCCTGTTGCCCGGCCTGATCTTCGAGGCGGCGTTCCGGATCGACATTGCCGAGCTGCGGCCGACACTGATCGGGGTGCTCTTCCTGGCGGTCCCCGGTGTGCTCATCGTGGCCACGATCGTGGCCGTCGTCCTGCACGCGGCGACCGGCCTGGCCTTCGAATCGGCCTTCCTGGTCGGAGCGATGGTCGCCGCGACCGACCCGGCGGCGGTGATCGCCACCTTCCGGCGGCTGAACGCGCCCGACCGACTGGCCACTGCAGTTGAAGCCGAGAGCCTGCTCAACGACGGCACCGGCATCGTGATCTTTGCGATCGCCCTTGCGGCCACCTCGGGTTCGAGCTCCGTGCTCGACGGGGTCGTTCGGTTCGTGGTCGTGGTGGTCGGCAGCGGCCTGCTGGGGGCGGCCGCCGGGTTCATCGCTACGCAGCTCCTGCGGGTGACCCAGGATCACCTCGTCGAGCTGGCGATTTCGCTCGTCCTGGCCTATGGGGCCTATCTCGTGGCCGATGCCCTGCACGGCTCCGGGATCATCGCCACGACGGCGGCCGGGGTGACCCTCGGCGCCTACGGCAGACGGCACGGCCTCAGCCCGCGCGCCGCCGACTCGATCAATCTCGTCTGGGAGTTCATCGCCTTCCTGCTGACCGCCTTGATCTTCCTGTTGATCGGGCTGGCGATCGACATCAACGTGCTCCTCGCCGACCTCGGGCCGATCGCCTGGGCCATCCTGGCGATCCTTGCCTCGCGCGCCTTCGTTGTGTACGTCCTGCTGGGCGGCGCGGCCCGGGTCGTGGCCCGCGGGGGACGATCGGTCGTGCCGCTGGGCTGGCTGCACGTCCTGTTCTGGGCCGGCCTGCGCGGGGCCGTCTCGGTCGCGCTCGTGCTCTCCCTGCCGGTCGACCTGCCCGACCGAGGACTGATCGCCGCAATCGTGTACGGCGTTGTCCTGTTCACGCTCCTCGCCCAGGGCTCGACGGCGGACCTGGTCATCCGACGAGCGCTCGGGCGGGACGGGGCCGAAGCTGAGGAAACCAGCCCGGGCTAGCGGCTGGTTGCGGCTCAGCGACGGCGGTGGCTCAGCGGCGGCGGAAGAGGCCCGGCCGATCCTCGCGGGTCGCGGCACGGCGTCGGCCGGCCAGGCGCAGGATCGCGTCGACTTCGCCGGCGTACGAACGGCCGATCGGCATCCGATCGAGCCACTCGAGGTACTCGAGATCGCGCCGGGCGATCTCGCCCAGCGACCAGCCCGCGTATCGACCGAAGTTGAGGACACTGCCCGAGGGACGGCCCGGCGGTGGACCGGCGGCGCCCTCGCCGTCGGCTCGTCGCATCGAGCGCTCGTCGTAGCCGCCGCCCACGTTCGAGCGACCCGATGTCCAGTTGCTGCTCACGGATTCGGGTGATGGCGCGCCGGCGGCAGTCGGGCCCGGGGTTCGGTGCGACAGCGCGGATGGCCGGCGGGCATGGGTCGGGCCGGGCGTCGCTCCGCCGGCTGCGGCTGCCGAAGCCGCGGTCGCCGCGGTCGCAGCCCGCGCCCGTTCTCGCTCGGTGTCGTAGTCGGCCCGCCGGACGGGGTCGCCGAGGACCTCCCAGGCCGCATTGATCGCAACCATCCGTTCGGCCGCTTCGGGTCGTGCCGCGAGGTCCGGGTGGAACTTCTGGGCGAGCCGGCGATAGGCAGCCTGGATGACTTCCGGGTCGGCCTCGGAATCGACCTGGAGGACCTTATACAGGTCGGGCTGATCAGTCATCGGCCGGCGGTTCGGGTCTGAGCGGTGGGCGTCACAGACCGCCAGACTAGCAGGATGGTCGAAGCGGTCCAGCGCTGGCGCATTGCATTCCGGCGCGGCTCGCCGGCGCTTGAACTTGGCCCGCCCGAGATCGTCCGGGCCTGGGAGGCTGGTCTTGCCGCGGCCGATATCCCGGTCGTGCTGAGCGCCACCGCCACGCCCCGGCCGCGGCTCTCCTTTGCCGCTCCACTGCCGCCCGGGCGCGCCACCGAGCACGACCTGGCCGACCTGGTCCTCAGCGAACGCTGGACGGTGGCCCGGTTCCGAGCGGCCTTGATCGCCGCACTGCCGCCCGGCTTCGAGGTTGTCGACCTGTATGACGTGTGGCTCGGCGCCCCGGCGATCACGGCCGTCCTGGGCGCGATGAGCCACCGGGCGATCGTGGCAGGGGCGAGTCCAGGTGAGCTGCGGGCAGCGGCCGACACCCTCCTGGCGGCCGATCGGCTGGACCGAACCCGGGCCAAAGGCTCGGAACGGACCGTCAAGTACGACCTGAGGCCCCTGATTCTCGATCTCGCGGTCGGAAACGAAGGCGAACGAACGTTCGTCAGGATGATCCTCGGGACCTCCTCCGACGGACCGTCGGGCCGGCCCGATGAAGTGCTGTTTGCCCTGGGTGAGGTGATCGGCCGAGACCTCGAGCTGGTCGAACTGGTCCGGGAGCGCCTGTGGACCTCCGACGAGACGCCCAGCCTCGCCTGAAATTCGGGTGAACCAACGACTGGCCGCCGTACTCATATGAGACAGGAGGGGCCGAGCGCAGCGTGACGGAGCTGGATCTCGTCGGTCGAGCCCGACATGGCGACCTCGACGCCTTCACGGCGTTGGCCGGCGCGCGCCTCGAGGCGATGACCCGGACGGCGACGGCGATTCTCGGCAACGAAACGGAGGCCCACGACGCCGTGCAGGAGGCCCTGATCTCTGTCTGGCGCGAGCTCCCCACCCTGCGCGAACCGGACAGGTTCGACGCCTGGGCCGGCCGGATCCTGGTGAATGCCTGCCGCCATGCGCTGAAGCGCCGGACCCGGATCCGGGTTCGCGAGATCGCTGTTGAGCCCGAGACGCCCCAGCAGCCCGGACTGAGCTTTGCCGAGGACGACGCCCTGAACCGCGCCTTCGAGCGCCTCGACAGCGAACAGCGCGCCCTGCTCGTGATGCACCACCTCGAGGATCGACCCCTGGCCGAGATTGCTGCCCTCCTTGGCATCCCCGAAGGCACGGCCAAGTCGCGCCTGTTCACGGCCCGCCGGGCACTCGAGCGCGCCCTGGAGCGCGAGTGGCGATGAACGACCGGCCGATCCTCAGCGACGACACGATCAGGGGGCTGCTCGAGGCCCGGGCCGAGCGTGCCGAGACGGCCGGCCTGCTCTCCTCAGTTCGACTGGCCGCCGCGGCTACACCTCAGCGCCGCGTAGGGCGGTTTGGGTTTGGGCTGGCGCGTGGGCCGCTGCTTGCGAGTGCCGCCGGCGTGGTGACGTTGGCGGTGCTGGTCATGGCCGTCAGTCTCGCCACCGGCTGGCGGATCTCCAGCGGAGTGACGCCAACCGCCGGGCCCGCTTCGTCGGCTTCGACGGCGACCTTCGGCTCTGCGGCGGAGCCATCCCCGGCTGCGCTACCGCCGGTCCTGCCGCTGACCGTCGACCAGCTCAACCTGTTCATGACGATGAACTCGCAGTCGCCGGCTGGGCGCCAGCTGGTGATCACAGGGACCATCGGGCCAAACCTGCAGCGCGGGTGCAACGCCCAGTGCACGTCTTGGGTGCTCGAAGGGTCGAACCCGACGTTGTACGTGCAGCCTCCGAGTGGCGTCGACCCGACCGCGTGGATCGCGCCCGGTGGCTCGCTCACAGGCACGTTCGCGGCGACGATGGGCGACGGTTTCGTGCTCAACTACCAGGGACCGGTCACGTTTGAGGCCGATGCCGGAACGTCGGTGACCCAGCTCCCGGATCCTTCCGGGAGTGGCGTCGGCGACAGCTTTCGAATGGTCCAGGGATGGCTCGGTGGTATGACCGCGGGACCTAGCTGCCCTTTCGAACCCAGTGCCAGCCATTACCCCGGGCCGCAATACGGGTGCGGGGCCACGGCCTACCTCAGCGATACGCCGTTTCAGCCCTGGGTCGGCAACACGTTCGATCCGCCCCCGGGCGCGGTCCGCGTCCAGAACGACGCCTTCATCGACTTTGCTCCAGAGCCGCCTGTGCCAGGGACGCAAGCGCCGGCTCAGCAAGCGACGTTCCTGCTTCGGGCCGTGCGGGTGCCTCCGTGCGCACCTCGGGCGTTCTGCGCAATGACGACTACCGTCCGCCATCACTGGTCGGTGGTCGCCCGGGTCGGTCCATGGCCGTTTCCGACTACGGCCGTATCCCCAACGCCAAGCTCCTCGCCTACGGCTGCCGCGCCGGTCCTGCCGGTCACAGTTGACGAACTCAACGCTTACCTGGCGCTCGACCCGAAATCGCTGATCGGCCGACAGCTGGTCATCACGGGAACCGTCGAGCCGAATCCCATTCCGGCCACACCCGTCGGAAGTTGCGTGACGAAGCCGCCGTGCCGGCCCCCGGTGGTTCTCGCGGGCTCGAGTCCGACGCTGGCGGTCGTTCCCGTTGGCGACATCGGCCCCGGTCCGTGGGCGCAGAACGGTCAGACGCTGACGGGCCCGTTCGCGGCCGTCCTCGTCGACGGGCATACGCTTCACTACGAGGGCCCGGTGTCCACGCCATCAGGTGGCGCGGCATGGCTGCCCAGTCAGCTGCCCGATCCGTCGGGTCCGAACGTCGGCGTCGGCTATTGGCTGGTTCAGGGCTGGATTTCGGGCGTCGGACTCCACCTCCCGTGCCCATCCGAGCCGGCATCGAGCCCGACGACCGGCCCGCAATATGCCTGCGGCGGTCTGACCTCGTTCCTGGCGGATGGTTCCCACCAATCGGTCATCACCACGTCGAGCGGCCTGACCGTGGAGTTGCCACCCGGCGGAATCGTCGTCCAGGACGGTGCTTACGACGCGTTCGCCCCGTCGCCGCAGTCCGCAGGAGTCCAGACAACCCCAGAATCGGGAACCTTCCTGCTGCGGGCAACCTACGTTGCACCGTGCGGGCCCACCCAGGACTGCTTCATCCCTCCGAGCGCCTACCACTGGGAAGTCGTCGCCCGGATGGACCCACTCCTGTTCTCAAGTCCGGTGAGCCCACCGCAGCAGCCATCCTTTCCACGGTACTGCGCAACCTCGGATCTCAAGCTCGAGTTCAGCAAGTGGGCCGCTGCCAACAGTCAGGTGAGCGTCCGCATCTACCTCAGCCTCATCGGCAGCCAGCCCTGCACGCTCGTGGCCTGGCCTGGGCTCTCCGTCCTCGACGGCCAGGGTCGAGTCCTTGTGTCCGCTCCGGCCCAGGCGCCTGACCAGGTCGTCCTCTCCCACGAACTGACCACCGACCTCGCCCTCTCGGCGTGGTGCGCGCCCGATTCCCTGGGTCCCCTGACCGCCCAACTTGATTTCGGTGCTGGTG
>JBBRIM010000021.1:0-19855 GCA_038221095.1 Candidatus Limnocylindrales bacterium | reverse complement strand
AGCAGTCGCAAGCCCTCAGCGCCGGCCTGGGGCACGGACGCGCGGGCGGCGGCCAGGCGCTCGGCGGGGCTGTGTCTCGGCTCAACGGCGATCCGCCGGCCGGCGGCGCCCGTGGCCAGCCGGGCCGACACCCCGACCGCGTCGATCGGCGCTGCCGCGACCTGCTCAGGGTCTTCGCCGGCGACCGTGAACAGCGCGGCCGGGGCCTGATCGCACAGGCCCAGGCACGGGCTGCGCAGCCAGGTCGTCATTCCATCCGCGCTCGGCTGGCCGCTCGGTCCGTGACTCCGGGCAAGGTCGGCGCAGATCGCTTCGGCGCCGGCCTGCCGGCAGGCGATGTCGTCGCACACGTGGGCCACGACCGGAGCCCGTTGGTTCGTTGCGAGCAGGGCGTAGAACGTGGCCACGCCCCATGCCTCGGCCGGCGGGATCGTCAGGCGGCGGCAGATGTACGAGAGGGCCGGCTGGCTGATCCAGCCGATCCGATTCTGGACGGCATGAAGGGCCGGCAGGAGCAGGTCGCGATCGGCCCGGGCCGCGTGGCCGCCGTGCGCAGCGTGGCCCTCGCTGGCTGAGTCGCGCAGGCCGCCGGCCCAACCTGAGGTGGCCGGACCAAGGAGCGCGTCCACTGCGGCTCGCTCGGCGGGACTTGCCATCGGCGCAATGACGTGCAGATCCATCGCCCGGAGTGTAACGAGGCCGGCGTACCATCGGGCACCACCGTTCAAGCGAGGGTCAGACGATGGATGAACCCCAGGGTTCCACGGCGAACGCAGGTGTTTCGCTGGGCCGGCCAGGCTGGACACTGCTCGCCTCGGGTGCTCTCACCAGCGGCGCATTCGAGCTGTTCCAGGAGGTTCGAGCGACCACCGGCGGCCCACCGCCCCACGTCCACCGCGAGCGCGACGAAGCCTTCTTCGTCCTCGAGGGCCGCTACGTGTTCGTCCGCGATCACGAGGCAGTCGAACTTCTGCCGGGCGAGTTCATCTTCGTCCCGCGGGGTACCCGCCATGCGTATCGGACGATGGAGGCGCCGTCCCGGACCCTGATCATCGTCGCCCCGGCGGGCCTCGAGTTGTTCTTTCGCGGGATGGGCGACCGCCTGGCGGCCGGCGCAACGCACCTCGAGGCGATGACCGCGCTGTCCGAAACGCACGACACCCATCCGGTCGACTGACCGGGGAGCAACCCTGGCCGCGGGTCCTCAGGCCTCGACCGGGACCGCCGGCGCGAGCTTCTCGATCCGGATCGCGGTCGCCTTGAACTCGGCCGTGCCCGATTTCGGGTCGGTTGCATCGATCGTCAGCAGGTTGACCGCCACGTCGTCCTGGAAGTGCATCGTCATGAAGGTCAGGCCGGGCCGCAGCGACGGGTCCAAACGGACGGGCACCTCGATCTGGCCGCGACGCGAGACGACCCGGACCTTCTCGCCCTCGGCCAGCCCGTAACCGGCGATGTCCTCGGGCGACATGTCGAGCGACTCGCCCCGCCGCAGCGGGGATCGATAACCGCCGCTCTGGACGCCCGTGTTGTACGAGTCGAGCCGCCGGCCGGTGGTCAGGCGGATCGGGAAGTCGGCATCGAGCCGGTCCACCGGCGGATCGTGATCAACCGGCACGAACGGCGCGCGGTTGCCCGGGACCGGGTCCTCCCACAGGCGGGCGTGGAGGAACAGCTCGCCGGGGTGGTTCTCGTCGTAGCACGGCCACTGCAGCCCGCCCAGTTCCTCGAGCCGCTTGTAGCTCATCCCGGCGTGGACCGGCGAGAGCTGGCGGAGCTCGTCCCAGATCTGCTCGGGCGTGGTCGCCGGCCAGTTGCCGCCCATCCGCTGGGCGAGGTCAACCACGATGTCGAGATCGTCGCGCGCCTCACCGGGTGGGCCGAGCGCCCGGCGGACCCGCTGGACCCGGCGCTCCGAGTTGGTCACGGTGCCCTCGGTCTCGGCCCAGGCGGCCGACGCCGGCAGGACGACATCGGCAAGCTCGGCCGTCTTGGTCAGGAAGATGTCCTGGACCACCAGGAACTCGAGGTTCGAGAGGAGGTGAATCGCCTTCTTCTGGTCGGCCTCGGACTGGACCGGGTTCTCGCCGATCACGTAGACCGAAGTCAGGTCGCCGCGCTCCATCGCTTCGAACATGCCCGACAGGTGCAAGCCGCGTTTGGACGGAACCTTGACCCCCCAGAGCTGGTCGAATTTCGCCCGGAGCTCGTCGTTCTCAACGTGCTGGAAGCCCGGCAGCCGGTCGGGCAGGGCGCCCATGTCGCCGCCGCCCTGCACGTTGTTCTGGCCGCGCAGGGGATTGACCCCGCTGCCGTAGCGGCCGACATGGCCGCACAGCAGGACGAGCGAGATCAGGGCCAGGACGTTGTCGACGCCGTTGTGATGCTCGGTGATCCCCAGGGTCCAGCAGATCATCGCCCGCGGGGCGGTCGCGAAGGCGTGGGCCAGCTCGCGGATCATCGCCGCCGGGACACCAGTCTCGCGCTCGGCGTACTCGAGGGTGTACGACTCGACCTTGGCCCGATACGCCTCGATCCCGCTCGTTGCCCGGGCGATGAACTCGCGGTTCTCGAGCCCGGCCGCCAGGATCTCCCGGCCGATCGCGTTGGCCAGTGCGATATCCGAGCCGACGTCCAGCCCGAGCCAGCCGTCGGACCACTCGGCCGAACTGGTCCGGCGCGGGTCAACCGTGTACAGCCTGGCGCCGTTGTTGACGCCCTTGAGCAGGTGGTGGAAGAAGATCGGGTGGGTCTCGCGGGCGTTCGAACCCCACAGGATCACCAGATCCGTATCTTCGACCTCACGATATGAACTTGTGCCGCCCCCGGCACCGAAGACTGTCGCCAGACCGGCGACGCTTGGAGCGTGTCAGGTCCTGTTGCAGCTATCGATGTTGTTGCTGCCCAGGATTGCCCGGCTGAACTTCTGGGCGGCGTAGTTGAGCTCGTTGGTTGCCTTCGAGCAGCTGAACGTGCCGAAGGTCGTTGGGCCATGAGCCGCCCCGACCCGGCGGAAGCCGTCGACCACCTGGCCGAGCGCCTCGTCCCAGCTCGCCGGTCGGAACGGCGCGCCGGCGTGCCTGTCGCCATCGCGGACGAGCGGCGTCGTCAGTCGGGTGTAGGGCCTGGACACGGCGGATCCTCCTGCACGAGACGGCGATCGGGCCTGAATGGGAGCGTGAAATCGAGTGTAGCGCGGGCTGTCACCGGGCAAGCACAACGCCGGGACCGGCACCGTCTTCGAGCGCCTCGACCCGGCCGACCCGCCAGCTCGAGACGCCGGTCGCGGCCAGGCCGGCTTCGATGGCGGCGACCGCCGCCGGATCGACCGCCGCGAGCAGGCCCCCCGAGGTCTGCGGGTCGTGGGCGAGGGTGACGAGCTCGGGCGCCAGGCCGGGCTCGACCGTCAGCGCGGAGGCTACGAAACGACGGTTGTGGCCCGCCCCGCCGGTCTCCACGCCCGCCCCGGCGAGCTCGAGGGCGCCATCGAGGGCCGGCAGGGCCGAGGCCTCGAAGACGAACCGGGTGCCCGAGCCGCGGGCCATCTCCAGGCCATGACCCACCAACCCAAAGCCGGTGACGTCGGTGGCGGCCCGGACCCCCAGGGCGACAAGTACATCGGCAGCCGCCCGGTTCAGGCGGCGCATCCCGTCGATCGCCTGTGCGAAGGCCGGATCGGTTGCCGCCGGCTTGCCCTGGCGCCGGCCGCTGACGAGGAGACCGGTCCCCAGCGGCTTGGTCAGGATCAGCACGTCGCCCGGCCGGGCGCCGCCCTTGCGCAGCAGCCGATCGGGATGAGCCACGCCGATCACGGCCAGGCCGTATTTCGGCTCGGTGTCGACGATCGTGTGGCCGCCGGCCAGCGTCCCGCCGGCTTCGCGGACCTTGCTGCTCGCCCCGGCCAGGATCTCGGTCATCGTGCGCTGGGGCAGGTCTTCGGGAAACGCCGCGATCGACAGTGCGAACAGGACGCGGCCGCCCATCGCGAAGACATCCGACAGCGCATTCGCAGCGGCGATCTCGCCGTAGGTCCGCGGGTCGTCGATCAGCGGTGGGAAGAAGTCGAGCGTGCCAATGATCGCCAGGTCTGGAGCGACGAGGTAGACCGCGCCGTCGTCGGGCGGATCCAGGCCGGCGATCAACTCGACGGGAGCGGTCTCGGCGATGAGTCCGGCCAGTGCCTCTGCCAGCACGTCAGCCGCGAGTTTGGCCGCGCAGCCACCCGACGTTGTCAGCGAGGTAAGCGAGGGCGCATCGACGACGTGCATATCCATGAGCGGATGATACGGGGGCACCGGTAGACTGAGCCCATGACGACCGACCTGCGTGCCCGAACGGGCCTCGCCTACGACGACCTGGCGCCGACCAGCCCCGCCGATCCGGCGCGCCCGGCCGTGGTCCTGGTCCATGCCGGGATCTGCGATCGGCGGATGTGGAATCCGCAGATCGCCGCCTTGACCGCCGGTCACCGGGTGATCCGCCTCGACCTGCGCGGGTTCGGCACCTCCGACCGCAAGGCAGCCGGGTCCTTCGCCCACCACCTGGAGGTCGCGGCCCTGCTCGACGAGCTGGCGATCAAGCACGCTCATCTCGTCGGCGTGTCGATGGGCGCCGGCGTCGTGGCCGAGGTTGCCATCGCCCGGCCGGAGCTGGCCGGCTCCCTCCTGCTGGTGTCCCCGAGTGGCGCGCTCCGGACCGAGGTGACGGCCGATATCGAGGCGTTCTGGGAGGACGAGCAGGAGGCACTCGCCGAGGAGGACCTCGAGCGCGCGGTCGAGGCCAACCTCGAGACCTGGGTGGACGGACCGGGTCAGCCCTCGGACCGGGTCGCGCCGGCCGTGCGGGCCTTCGTCGGCCAGATGCAGATGAAGGCCTTCGAGAACACCGATGGCTGGGACGACGAGGAGATTGAGGGCCTCGCATTCGAGCCGCCGGTCGGGTCCCGTGCCGCGGCGATCAGCGCCCCGACCCGGATCCTCGCCGGTGACCTGGACGTGGCCGCCGTCGGCCGGACCGCCGCCCGCCTGGCCGGGGAGGTCCCCGGGGCAGTGCTCGTGCGCTGGCCCGACGTGGCCCACCTGCCCTCGCTCGAGCGCCCGGACGACTTCAGTCGCCTCGCCGTTGACTGGTTCGCCGAAGCCGAGGCTGGAGCCGCGGTTACGCTCGGCTGACCCTGGGAGCGGAGGGGTCCCGGTGGGTCCCCCGGTCTTCAAAACCGGTGGCGCCACGCTCCGCGTGACGCGGTGGGTTCGACTCCCACGCGCTCCCGCCAGATCCTCAGTCCCGTTGTTCTGGACGAGTACACCCAGTGTTGACGCGCATCCTCGCAGCGCTCTTCAGCCTGTTGGGGACCGCCATCCAGGCGGGCGCGTTGGTCTTCCACATGGCGCCCCTGCTGGCCCTCACCGGCGGCCAGGCCCTGGGCGGCCTGGCCGAACCACAGCTCCAGCGCGCTCCCCTCAGCCCCAGTCCGAGCTGGGGCTGATGCCGATCACACCGACGGTGACGGTAGCCGGATACACACATTGCCAAGAGTACTTTGCAATATGACAAGTGGCCCTATCAGACGCAGGCCCCGGAGCGCACTCTCGAACCCATGGCAGAACGCACCCAGCCTCGCCTCAGGACTCGCCTTCGGGTAGCCCGAGCGGAGTGCGACCTATCGCAGGAGGAAGTCGCCCGGCGCGCGGGCGTGAGCCGTCAGACCATCAGCTCAATCGAGACTGGCCAGTACTGCCCGTCCACGGCGCTGTCACTGCGGCTTGCCCGCCTTCTCGGCGTGCGGGTCGACGATCTGTTCTGGCTCGAAGAAGGAGGAGACGATGAAGTCCGTCCTGGTCCGTGACGAACGGGAAGCGAGCATCGACCGGGCGGGAGATCGGCTCGCCTATCTCGCAATCTCCTACGGCCTGCTCCTCGCCGTGGCCTACCGAAGCTTCGTCGACCACGAAGCCTCCTGGGATCTGCTCGGCCTGGTACTCCTCGGCGGCATCGTCGGCAGCGCGTACCGTCTGTGGCGCGGAGTGTGGACGCGGGGGGCAGCGATGGTCCTCGGCGTCACGCTCCTGGTCTCGGTCGCCGTCGCGGTCGTTGTCGCCATGGTTGTCCGGGCGTAGGCGAACCCTGTTCACTCAGGCCGGGGGGCGATCCGATCGGCCAACCGAGAACGGTGGGGCTTACCATCGAGCCTGCTCCCGCCAAAGCTGCCACACAGGAAGGATCGGATGTCGCGTTCCGAGGCGCCTCGCCCGCCCGGCGTTGAGCGGTTGCTCGGCGCCGTCCGGCCGATACTGGCCGGTGAGCGCGATCACGAGGCGCTGTTGGCTGCGACCCGCGCGGTGATCGATCGCGAGCGCGAGCTGATCATTGCTGGCGGCGCGCCGCGCGACATCACGGCACTTCGCGACGCGCTTGTCGCGAAGCTGGTCGCCTTCGCCGACCCAGCTGGGGCCGGCCTGGTTACGGTCATCAACGCGACCGGGGTCATTCTCCACACGAACCTCGGTCGGGCGCCCTGGCCGGCGGCTGCGATCGAGGCGGCCCGCGCCGCGGCGGCCGGCTACTCGCTGCTCGAGCTCGATCGCCAGTCCGGGCGTCGCGGGGCGCGGTTTCGTGTCGCGGAGGCGCACCTGATCGCCCTGACCGGCGCCGAGGACGCCACCGTCGCCAATAACAACGCGGCAGCCGTTGCCCTGGCCGTTGGCCTAGCCGGGCGAGGCGGTGGGGTGGCCGTGTCGCGCGGCGAGCTCGTCGAGATCGGCGGCGGGGTGCGGATCCCCGAGATCATCCGGCGAAGTGGCGCCCGTCTGATCGAGGTGGGCACGACGAACCGGACCCGGGCAAACGACTTCGACGAAGCGCTGGCCGGAGGCCGGGCGCGAGTCGTCCTGCGCGTCCATCCCTCGAACTTCGTGATCGCCGGGTTCACCGAGACGCCGGACACCCGGGTGGTCGCCGAGCTGGCTCATCGCCACGGCGCGATCGTGATCGACGACCTCGGCAGTGGCGCCCTCCTGCCGACCGAGCGCTACGGCCTGGCCCACGAACCGATGCCGGCCGAACGGCTGGCCGACGGCGCGGACCTGGTGATGTTCAGCGGCGACAAGCTCCTCGGTGGGCCGCAGGCCGGCCTGATCATGGGTCGGGCCGATCTCGTCGCCCGGCTCCGGCGTGACCCGCTGGCCCGGGCGACCCGGCCGGACAAGACGACGATGGCCGCCCTCGCCGCGACCCTGGGGTTGTACCGGGCCGGGCTGGCCGAGAGCGAAATCCCGGTCTGGCGGATGATTGCCGCTGAGCCGTCGGCGATCAGGGCGCGGGCCGAGGCGATCCGCGCGGACCTTCCGCCCGGCCTGCGGGCCAAGGTGGCCGTTGAGGCCGTGGAATCCACGATCGGCGGCGGCTCACTGCCGGGCGAGACGCTCGCCTCGTTCGGCCTGCTGGTCCGGGCCGGTTCGGCCGATCGGCTGCTCGCCCTACTCCGACGTGGCGACCCCTGCGTCATTGGACGGATCGCCAACGGGGCCGTGATTCTCGATCTGCGAACGGTCGACCCGGCCGCCGACATCGCCCTCGGCCTGGCGCTGGCCGGGTTGATCGGCGGGTGAGCGGGCGATGATCGCCCGGTGAGGGAATGAGCCGACAATGACCGTGGTCGTCGGGACAGCGGGACATATCGACCACGGCAAGACGGCGCTCCTGCGCGCCCTCACCGGCATCGATGCCGACCGGCTGCCGGAGGAGCGCCGCCGAGGGATGACGATCGACGTTGGCTATGCGCACCTGCGGCTGCCGGACGGCAGCGAACTCGATTTCGTGGATGTCCCCGGCCACGACCGGCTCGTCGGCAACATGCTCGTCGGCGCCGGCGAAATCCAGGCCGCGCTACTCGTTGTGGCCGCCGATGACGGGCCGCGGGCACAGACGCTCGAGCACCTCGAGTTGCTCGATGGCCTGGGAATCCGCGATGGGGTGGTGGCTCTGACCAAGGTTGACGTCGTGGACGGGGCCCGGATCGACGAGGTCACTGAGCGGATCCGGTCGATGCTCGTGGGCACGACACTCGATGGCGCGCCGATCCTGCCGGTCTCGTCGATCGATGGCGGTGGCCTGGCCGAGCTGACGGGCGCGCTCGTCCGGCTGCGCGACCGCGCGCTCGGGCAAACACCGGTTGTCGGCCCGGGTGCCCCGGTGCGTCTGGCGATTGATCGGGTCTTCGTGATCAAAGGGCGTGGCGCCGTGGTCACCGGCTCGCTTCGGGGCGGGCGGCTCGAACGTGGTGCTCAACTCCGGCTCATCCCCGGCGATCGGATGGTCCGGGCCCGCGAGGTTCAGGTCCACGGCGAGGCTGTCGAGTCGGTCGAGGGCGGCGGACGCGTCGCGATCAACCTGGCCGGGATCGAAGCGGGCGAACTGAACCGTGGGGTTGTCCTGACCACCGATCCGCAGGTCCGGGCGAGTCAGACGGTGATTGCCGTGCTCAGGCCAGCCCAGGGATCGCGGCGCGACGGCCCGGCCGCCCGCGCGTGGCCGCCCCACGCAGGGGCCGGATTCCGCCTGCATCTCGGGACGGAGCAGGTCCCAGCCTCGCTCGGTCGGGGGCGGGTGGACCTGCTTCCGCTGGCGGATGGGCGCCTCGTTGCCCGCCTTCGGCTCGCCCGGCCGATCGCGGTCGCCCCGGGCGACCACTTCGTCCTGCGGCGCAGTTCAAGCGGCGCGTCAGCGATCGGTGGCATCGTCCTTGACCCGGATCCGGCCATCGGCCCGTCTCGGCGGCGGGCCGATCCCGCCCGCCTCGCTGCGCTGGCGTCGACCGATCAATCCGAACGGCTGGCCGCGCTGGTCGCCCTCCATGGTGTTCTTGACCCGGACCGACTGCCAGACGGCCCTCCGGCCCCAGACGATGCGCTGGGAGCGTCTCGTTTCGCCGGCCGCCTGGTCGCCCTCCCGATCAGTGCGCGTCTCGAGTCGGAGGCCATTGAAGCGGTTGCGACCCAGGGGCGAACCAACCCACTCGCGCCGGGGATCTCCCGGGCCGAGTTGCGGTCGACGCTCGTCCGCTCGCTCCGCCGGGCCGCGACGGTCGATTCGCAGGACGCCGGCGAGATCGTCGACGCGCTGCTGGCCCATCTCGTTGCCGACGGCCGTTTGGCGCGCAACGGCGATCTGATCCGTGAACCGGGCCGTGACCCCGCCCTGCCCGAGACCGTCACCGCCGCGATGAACCGTCTCGTGCAGGTCCTGTCCGTCGCGGCGCCCCCGTCGCTCGCGGCCGCAGTTCGAGACAGTGGCTGCCCGCCCGAGGGGCTCCGGGCGCTCGAATCGGCCGGCCGGATCGTCCGGCTCGACAAAGACCTCGCCTGGGCCACGGCCACCTACGGGGAACTTGCCCGGACCGCGCTCCGAATGGCCGCTGCCCGCGCCCTCACGCCGGCCGGGTTCCGCGATGCGACCGGCACGAGCCGGAAGTACGTCTTGGCGACCCTCGAGGACCTCGACCGGCGCGGGATCCTCCGGCGCACGCCGGCCGGTCACCTGCCCGGCCCCCGGGCGGGGCTGGCGGCCGATATCGGCGTGGCGCCCAGGGCAGGTCCGTCGTGACGGCGCGAGTGACCGGGATCGTGCTGGCGGGAGGCGCCTCGCGCCGCTTCGGGACGGACAAGCTGGCCGAGCCGATCGACGGTGTCTCGCTCCTCGAACGTGCCGTCAGAGTCGTGGCCGAGGTCGTGGACGAAATCGTCGTCGTCGGCGCCCCGGGCCGGGCCGAGCCGCAATTCGGATCGAAGGGCGGCGCCTCAACGGTCCATTTCGTGACCGACCCCGAGCCGTTTAGCGGACCACTGGTCGGCGTGCGGACCGGGCTCCAGGCGGCCACCGGTTCGGTGGTCCTGATCGTCGGCGGTGACATGCCCTCGCTCGTGCCGGGCGTCCTCCGCCTGCTGATCGAGCAAGCCCCCGCCGCCCTGGCAGACAGGGCCGGAATCCTGCGCCCACTGCCGTGCGCGCTCGACCGCTCGGCCGCCTTCGCCGCGGCGGACGAACTGCTGGCCGGCGGCGAGCGGCGACTGCGGGCCCTGCTCCTCAAGCTCGGCGTCGCCGGCCTGGGCCGGGCCTCGTGGGACGCGGCCGATCCAGGGGCCTTGACCCTCGTCGATATCGATGCGCCGGCCGATCTGCCCCGGAAACAGCGAGACCCCGACCTTGCGGCCGGAGTCTCGCGGGAGGAGGAGCCCGGCCCCTGAAGGGAGGAGGAGGGCCGGGAGGAGCGGAGGTACAGGACGGAGTCTGGCGAGCCTTCGTTATCGCCGGCTACGCCGCCTGTTAACGCTCGGTATCTTGGTGGCGGCCGACTCAGATTCGGAAGGTTTCCCCGGAGCGGTGACGCTCGCGGTGCAGGCCTCGCCAGACCGTGATCCGGCCGGATCCGCGGACCTGCCAGGTGTCGCCACCACCGATCGCGGCGGTGTCCTCGTCGATTCCCAGGACGACGCTGTCGGCAGGGGCACGAGCGACCCACAGGGCGGCGACCGTCTCGGGGAAGCGATCGTAGTGGGGGAGCACGGCAGCGCCGGGCACGATCCCGAGGCCAGCCTGGTAGCCGAGGGGCAGGTGGGGCGGGTAGCGAAGGCGGGCCACCTGCGAGCACAGGACCATCGCCCCGGCCGAGCAGCCGGCAAGGACGCTGCCGCGTGCGTTTGCGGCAATCGCGGCCGCCCACACCGCCGTGCCGGTCAGCGTCCCGAGCAGGTACTCAGGTTTGCCGCCGGACAGGTAGACCAGGTCCGCCTCGGCCACGGCCTGGGCGTGGGCCGGATCGTCCGCATCGGCCCGCTCGCGGACGTGGACCACCTCCACCTCGGCCCCGAGACCCTCGAAATGCTCGGTCCCGAGGGCGGCCCAACGCAGGAAGACGTCCTCCCCATCGGGCCACGATGCTGTCGGGAGGATCGCCACCCGGGGTCGCGGACGACCGCTGGCCGCCAGCAGCTCAGCATCGATCGCGGCCATCGCGGGAAGGAACTCACCGGCGCCTACGAGCGCCACGGGACCGGGCATCGGCCGAGTCTAGCCGGAACGGCCTGATGGGCCCGCTACCGGGGCCCGCGCGGTTGGTTTCGGTGCGGAGCCAGAGCTCATGATCGTCGGGCAGGTCACCCGCCGCCGGGCCATGCGCGGGCCTTGCGCCTCGCCGTGCTCGCTCCATGAGCATTCCAAGGGCAAGGTCCACCACAAGCGGCTGCGCCGCCCCGGTGGGGACTGGTTCGCGGGCTGGTCGCCTGCCGATCGAGCACGATCCAGGCGGCTCCGGGCGAGACGGACCCGGCTCGCCGGCGCCAGGCCTGCGTTGTCGGGCTCCTTCTGCCTGGAATGCTCATGGAGCGAGCACCCGGCGGCCTTAGGCCAGTCACGAGCCCGGCTTGACCCAAGACCCAGAATCGTGTGTACACACAACCTCAAACTGGTGTTACGACCTGGTGATCCCCGTCCGACCCCCGAATTCGCTTACTTGCCGATGATCACCGAGCCGAAGGAGTCTGGTTAAGCAAGCTGAGACGGGCGCGAGGCCCAGTTGGCCGATCCCGCCAACGCAATACGCACCTGGAAGCCCAGACCCGGCCCGAAATCGCGGGTTTGGGTTGTGTGTGCAGATGGCCTGCGCGCCAGCCGTCGCGAGTGCCACGTTGCGCGGACCGGGGGGGATCCCCACACTACCGGGATGACTTCAGGCCAGCGCTGGACCATGGTCGCCGCCGTCCTTGGCTCGTCGATCGTATTCCTGGACGGCACGATCGTGAACGTGGCGTTGCCGGCGATCGGCCAGAGCCTGCCCCACTCGATCGTCAGCGTCCTGGAAGGCCAGACGTATGTGTCGAGCGGCTACCTCGCCACCCTGGCCGCGCTGCTCATCCTGGCCGGAGCGCTGGCCGACTTCTACGGTCGCCGGCGAACCTTCATCGTCGGCCTCGTCGGCTTCGGCCTGACCTCGGTCCTGTGCGGGCTCTCACCCAGCCTGGAGTTGCTCGTCGTCTTCCGGGTCCTGCAGGGCGCTGCCGGTGCGCTCCTCGTGCCCTGCTCGCTGTCGATCATCACCGCCACGTTCCACGAACAGGCGCTCAGCCGGGCCTTCGGGATCTGGGCGGCGGCCACCTCGGCGACCACGATCCTCGGCCAAACCCTGGGTGGGCTGCTGATCCAGGTGATCAGCTGGCGGATCGCCTTCCTGATCAACGTGCCGCTCGTGGTGCTCGCCCTGTACGCCACGATCAGGTACGTTCAGGAGAGCCGCGACGGGCGCGCCACCGGCCGCTTCGACTGGCTCGGCGCACTGGTGGTTGCCCTGGCCGTCGGCGGGCTCGCCTTCGGGGCAATCCGGGGGCAGGCGCAGCAGTGGCGCGACCCGGTCTCGTTCATCGCCCTCGGTGTGGGGTCCGTTGCCCTGGTTGCCTTCCCGATCCTGATGGCCTGCCGGCCCGACCCGCTCGTGCCCCTGCGGCTCTTCCGCGTCCGCCGGTTCGCGACCATCAACCTGTCGACCCTGCTGATCTACGGGGCGCTGTACGTCACCTTCTATTTCCAGAGCCTGTTCCTGCAGGGAACCCTGGGTTATGCCGCCTTTGCGGCCGGGGCGATCGGCCTGCCGATCGGCCTGATGCTGACCTTCCTGTCGACCCGGGTCGGCAGCCTGGCCGGGCGGATCGGAGGCCGGCCCTTCTTGACCATCGGTCCGCTCGTGGCGGCGGCCGGGCTGCTCTGGCTGGCCCGGATTCCGGCGACGAGCGCGGCCTGGTCGGGCGGGCTGATCCCGCCCGCCGACACGCTGATCGACGTGCTTCCGGCGATTCTCCTGTTCGGGATCGGAATGAGCATGATCGTGGCGCCCTTGACCAGCACCCTGATGGGCTCTGTCCCGGTCCAGAATGCCGGTCTCGCCTCGGCAATCAACAACGCGATCTCGAGGGTCGGCCAGCCGATCCTGTCGGCGGTGATCTTCATCGTCATCTCCGCCTCGTTCTACAGCTCACTGGCCGCCAAGGTGCCGGGCGTGGATCCCAACGATCCGGCCCTCCGGGCGGCCGTCCAGCCGCTCAATCAACCGGTTGCCGGCACGCCGCCGGCCATTGTCGCGGCGGCCCGCGAGGCCTCGGCCGATGCCTTCCACCTGGCCGTGCTGGTGGGCGCCGCGCTGTTCGCCGGCGGCGCCGCAGTCAACTTCGTCGGCCTGCGTCCCGGCCCAGCCCGTCCAGCGGCGTCGGTCCAGGCGTCGGTCGAGGCGTCAGCTGGCGGAGGCGACTCGCCGCCGGGATGAGTCCCGCCCGCGACTGGGACGCCGCCACCTACGACCGGATCGCCGACCCGATGGCGCGCTGGGGCGGGGCCGTGGTCGAGCGACTGCCCCTGGCCGGTGACGAGCTGGTCCTCGACGCCGGCTGCGGCTCGGGCCGGGTGACCGAACGGCTGGCGGAATTGCTGCCGCGGGGCCGGGTCATCGCCCTCGACGGCTCGCCGGCCATGATCACCGAAGCCAGGGCCAGGCTCGAGCGGTTCGGGACCCGGATCGAGTACCTCGTCGCCGACCTGCGCGAGCCGCTGCCGATCCAGGAGCCGCTCGATGCGATCCTGTCCACTGCCACGTTCCACTGGCTGCCCGATCACGCCGCCCTGTTCCGCAACCTGGCGGCAATCCTGCGCCCGGGCGGCCGCCTGGTGGCCCAATGCGGTGGGTTCGGCAACATCGCTTCGGTCCAGGCAATCCTGGCCACTCTCGGCGACGGCTGGACCGGGCCGTGGACGTTCGCGACGCCGGCCGAGACGAAGCCCCGGCTGGAGGCGGCTGGCTTCATCGAGGTCGAAGCGTGGCTCCAGGCGGAGCCCACGCCGCTCGAACCGGGCAGCGCCACCGAGACCTGGCTGCGTACGGTGATCCTGGGCGACCACCTGGCTCGCCTGCCGGAGGCCGAGCACGAGTCGTTCGTTCGAGCGGTGGCGGTCCGGATGCCCCGGCCGGAGATCGACTACGTCCGGCTCAACATCTCGGCCCGTCTCGCGGATGGATCGCCGGCGCGCCGGACCTAGCTGGCTGAATGGGTCCGGAAGCAGTCCGAGCAGTAGACCGGGCGGTCCATCCGGGGCTTGAATGGGACCTGGGCCTGGTTGCCGCAGGACGAGCAGAGCACCGCGAAGTACTCCCGGGCCGGCCGGTCGCCGCGCTCGAAACCACGCGGGCCGCCGATGTCGCGCAGGTCGTATTCGGACGAGTCGCGGCCGGCCCGGCGGCTTGCCCGGCAGCTGCTGCAGCGCTTGGGGTCCGAGACGAAGCTCTTCTGGGCGTAGAACTCCTGGTCGGCGGCGCTGTGAATGAACGCGACGCCGCAGTCAACGCAGGTGAGAGTCCGATCGGCGTAGGTCATTCCGTCCTCCAGGGTCGTGCTGCTGCGGTGGGCCAGGGACAGGGCGGGGCCGAGGACGGAAGTGAGTCGGCGAGTCCCATGCAGGTGCCGCGCAATCCAGGTCCCGATGCCGAAGGTCCCTGTCGGGGCACACCGGTGTTCGAGACCCGAGAATACCAAACGTTCTGGAATCGGGCAGTCCAACGCGTGCCATCGAACCTGTCACAATGACCGCCGAGACTCGGGCTGGCGAGCGAGGGCAAGGGGGCTTCTCGCTCGCACCAAACCCCGCTGGAGACAGCCCGGCCGCGGCCGCTCGAGAAGATCGAATGACCCGCTGGAGGCGTCCCGGCTGATGCTCCGACTCCTGCAGACCTCGGATCTCCACCTCGGTGCGCGTGCGGTGGACCTTGGTGAGGCAGCCGCCACCCTGCGCGAACGGCGGGCGGCAGCCTTCGAGCGCTCGATCGCCCTGGCCATCTCCGAGAAGGTCGACGTCGTCCTGATCGTAGGCGACCTCTTTGACACGAATGCCGTCACCCGCGCCCTGGTCGCCCGGGTTGCCCTCAGCCTGGGCGCTCTCGGCGCCGCGGGGATCAGGACGGTGATCCTGCCGGGCGATCACGATCGGCTCGACGCCGCTTCCGTCTATCGCGCCTTTGACCTGGCCGCCCTGGCCGGCGCGCCGGCCCAGGTCGTCGTCCTTGACCCGGCCGCCGGAGCGGCGGGCGACCTGACGATCGGTGAGCTTGGTCTCACGATCACGGCCCGCTTCCCGGCCGCCGACCTGCGCGACGATCGCTGGCGGGTGGGGCTCGTCCATCGCCTGGTTCGGCCCCGGGACGATGAGATTGCCGGCGCTGGCGTGGACTACCTCGCCGTTGGCGGCCCGCACGAGGCGGCCTCGGGCAGTGCGGCCGACGTGGCCTGGGGTGCCAGCGGTGCTCCCGACCTGGTCGACGTGGCGCGTGACCGGGCCGGCGAGGTCGTGCTCGTCCGGTTCGAGGAGCACGGCGATCGCCGCTCCGTGTCGGTCGAGCGCCGCCGGGTGGGCACGACTCGCCACGAGGCGCTCAGCCTGGATCTGGCCGGCCTTGCCGATAGTGCCGCGGTCGAGACGGCGATCGCCGCCCGGGCCGACGGCGGCGCCGGCGCCGACCTGGTCCTCGACGTCCGGCTGACCGGGCCGTGGCCCGACACGCTCGACATTGACCCGGAGCGGCTCGAGGCGGGCCTGCGCGCTCGCTTCCTGCACCTGCGCATCAATAACGAGGCCGTACCCGAGTTGAGCGGCGAGTCGGCCCCGTCGGCCGAGACCGTCAGCGGTGCCTTCATCCGTGACCTCGAGGCCCGGATTGCCAGCCCGGTTGAAGGCGATCCGCCGGCGGACGAACTGCGCGAGGCGCTGCGCCTCGGCCGGCACCTCCTGGCGGGACAGGCGGGCCAGCCGTGACGGCGTTCCGGATCAGCCGGATCCAGCTCCGCGACCTGCGTCGCCATCGCTCGCTCGATCTCGCCTTCGCCCCGGGCCTGACGGTCGTCAAGGGCCCGAACGAGGCGGGCAAGTCAACGATTGCCGACGCGATCGAGCTGACCCTCACCCCACCACTGGGCCGGACGGCGGACGCGCTCCGCACCTGGGGCGCCGCAGCCGATGCCAACCCGAGCGTGACGATCGACTTCAGCGTCGACGCCGAACCGGCTTCCGTGGATCAGTCTGTCGGCCCGGCAGCCGGCCAGGCGGGGGGCCGGACAGGACGCGTCAGCCGGGTCTTCGGCCCCGGCGGTGTGAGCACCAGCCTGACCCTGGACGGGACCTCGATCAGCGACCCGGCCGAGATCGACGCTCGGCTGCTCGAGCTGACCGGCCTGCCCAGCGCGGCGTTCTTCCGGGGCACGGCCTTCGTCCACCACGCCGAGCTGACCGGCATCTCGGCCGATTCGACGATCCGGGAACGGCTGGCTGCCTCGATCACGGCCGCCGATCGGCGCACGGCCGAGGCCCGGGCCAGCCTGACCGCCTCGCTGGCTGATCTCCAGGATCGCGGCGAACGGAACCCGGGCCGGCTGGGTGTGGCCGAGGCGGCCGTCGAGCGCTCGGCCACCCTGGTCGAGACCGGGGATGCCTCGCTCGCGCGCCTCGCCGCCGACCGCGCCGCAGCCGTCGAGGCCGAGATGGCCCAAACAGCCGCTGTGGCCCACCTGGCCGAGGTCCGGGACCTCCTGGAGCAGGCTCGCCGGGCCGAGCGACTGACAGCCGAGCGAGATGCGGCGAGCGACCGGGCGAATCGCTATGGCGAGGCGATCACGATCGCCCAGACCCTTGCGACCCTGGCCACGACCCATCCTTCCAGCGAACCGCTGGCCATCCTGCGCCAGACGGTCGGCCGCCTCAACGTGCTCGATGGCCGGATCGATGAACTCAAACGTCTGCTCGCGGGCGAGGTCCAGGTCGACTACGAGGCAACTGCGCCGGAGCCCACCTGGCGGCTGCCCACGATCCTGGGCATCCTCGGTCTCCTGTCCGGGCTTGGCATGGCCGTTGCGGGAGCGCTGGTCAGCGGCCTGACCGTCCTGCTCGGGGTGGGGATCGGGGTGGCCCTGATCGGGGCCGGCCTGCTCGTCTTCGCCCGCCGCCGGCGCAGCGCTGCCTTCGGCGGCGATCGCCAGAAGCAGCTGGCCGACGTCCAGATCGATCGGCGTTTGCGCGGACGGTCCCAGCTCGAGAACGAGTTGAAGGAAGCCGATGCGGATTTCGCCCAGCAGCTGACCGGGATCAGCCAGCCCGACCTGGCCACTGCCCGCACCGAACTGGCCCAGGAAGAAGCCCATGTCGCCCAGATCGAGCAGGTGACCACCAGGCTGGAGAGTCTCGTCGGGCGCGACCCGGTCGAGTCGTTCCCGGCCAGCCGTGATCTGGCCCTCGCCGCCGCCGCCGCTCGTTCGACCGATCTCGCCGGGCTGGCCGAAGCGGCCCGTGAAGATGGCGCACGAGCCCGCTTCGAGGTCGCGGTCGGCGAGTCCGAGACGGCCCTCGAAACGGCCCGCCAGGGGGCGGCCACCGCCCGGGCCGCCGCCGCGGCGAATCCGGTCGACGCCGAGCAGGTCGCCGGCGAGGCCGAGCGCCTGGCCGTCTGGCGGACCCAGTTCGCTGCGCTACAGCGTCGAGCCCGGATCCACGAGGCGGCCCTGCGCGGAATCGAACGGGCCGAGGCGGCCACCACGGCCAGGACCAGCCGCTACGTCGAGCGCCGGGTCAACGCGACAATCGCGGGCATGACCGGGGGTCGCTACCGCCGTGTCGCGATCGACGACGGATCGCTGGCGATCAGCGTCTTTGCGGCCGATCGGGCCGATTGGGTTCCGATCGAGGCCCTGTCGGACGGCACGGCCGAGCAGGTCCTGCTGGCGGCCCGGATCGGGCTGCTCGGGTTCGTGACCGGCGGCCAGCTTCCGCCGCTCCTCCTCGATGACCCGTTCGCCGGCTACGACGACGACCGGGCGGCTCGCTCATTCGGCCTGCTGCGCGAGCTGGCGACCCGCCAGCAGATCATTTACCTGACGGCATCGAGCCGCTTCGACGCCGGCGCCGATGCCGTCCTCGAGCTGACCGGTCCAGCGACGGTCGATGGAGCCGGCGGACCGCCCTGAGCGTCGTCCTGTTCGGGCTGCTGGCGGCAATCAGTTGGGGCGCGGGTGACTTCGGCGGCGGGATGGCTGCCCGGCGCGGGCCTCTGCTGGGCATCCTCGTCGGGACCCAGTTCGTGGGTGCTGGACTGACCCTGGGCCTCGCTGCTGGCCGGGGCGAGGTGGCCCCCCAATCCTGGGAGATTGCCTGGGCGCTGGCCGGCGGCGTCTTCGGCGGGATCGGGATCGCCACCCTCTACCACGGCCTGGCCACCGGCCGGATGGGGATCGTGGCGCCGATCAGCGGGGTCCTGGCGGCGGCAATCCCGGTTGCCCTCGGGATCGTCCTGCAGGGCATGCCCGGACCGGCCCGCCTGGCCGGCATGGCCCTTGCCCTGGTCGCGGTCGTGCTCGTGTCGCGGGCCGGCGGCACGGCCACCCGGCGGGACGTGGGCCTGGGCCTGCTGGCCGGGGGCGGGATCGCCATGTTCAACATCGCCATGTCGCGCTTCCCGGCCGGCCACGTCTTCGCCCCGCTGACCCTTGTCCGGGCGTCCGAGGGCGTGCTGTTCGTGCTGCTCGTGGCAATCGGCCGGCGCCCGTGGCGGCTGTCACGCTCACTCCTGCCCCTGGTGATTCTGGTCGGCGCGCTGGACATGGGCGGCAACGCCCTGTACATCCTGGCGACCCAGTCCGGCCGCCTCGATGTGGCCACGATCCTGTCGTCGCTCTACCCGGTCACCACGATGGTCCTGGCCGCGCTGATCCTGCGCGAGCGGCTCGGCGGCAGCCACCTGGTCGGGGTGCTCGTGGCGATCCTGGCGATCATCCTGATCGGGGCCGGCTGACCCGGCCACGGCTCACGGCCAGCTGACGGTCATTGTCAGGGCGGTCAGCCCGAATCCATCGCTCTGGTTGACCAGGGTTCCGTTGTAGGCCGTGTGGGCAACCGCCGGGACGCTGGCCGTGACCCCGGTCGAGTTGCCCGACGGGGCAATCCCGTGGGGCGGGGTTGAGGCCGGCTCGATCAGCAGGGCGTAGTCGAAGGCGTGTCCGCCCCAGTTCGCCACGACCCCGATCGTGCCGGCGTTGCGGGTCGTCAGCCTGAACGTCGCCCCGTCCAGGGGAAAGGCCGCGCCGTCGAAACGGCCGTTGGTCAGGGTCACCGACGGGTGATCCGCACCGAAGGTCAGGCTGATGTCGAGGGTGGGCGAGTCGGTACCGGTGCCGATTGCGGTGACCACCCAATTCGTCTTGGCCCGGGTGGTTGAGTAGGTGAGCGTGGCGCCGGTCGACGTCCGGCACAGTGCGGAGGCGCCGGTAGGCTTGAGGCACAGGATCGTCCGGCCGCTCGCGATCGTCGACTTGATCGTGGCCACGACGCTGCCCGACCCCAGGGTTTGAAAGGTGAACGTACGGGCCGCCCCAGCGTTGGCACCTTTCTGGGCGTTCAGGCGCATCGACGTGAAGGTGATCGTGGTCAGGTTGGCCTGGGGCGTGGGCGAAGGTGCCGGCGAAGGCGACCCGGGCGCCGAGGCGCTGGGCGAGGCTCCGTTCGACGGCTCGCTGGAGGTCCCCGGGGAGACCCCGCCCGAGGGCTGGTTCGAGGCGCTCGCCGCCGTCGTTGGGCTTGGCAGGACGGCCGGCCTGGGCCCACCGCTCAGGACGATGGCTGCGGTGATTCCGCCAAGCAGGGCGAGGATGACGGCGAGGATGATGCTGATCGAGCGCCAGCGGTCGTTCACAGGTTGGTGCTCCTGGTGCGGCGCGGCAACGCCGCTAGCGACAGGGTACCGGTCCCGGCGGATGCCGTCAGCCGCACGCTCATCCCATCGACCACG
>JBBRIM010000020.1:0-20214 GCA_038221095.1 Candidatus Limnocylindrales bacterium | reverse complement strand
AGGGACGCCGTGTTGATCTGGGCCAGGAGCGCCTCCTCGTCGAGGTGCGGGAACTCGCCCCGGTCGAGGACGACCCGGCCGTCGATGATGACCGTGCTCACCGACTTGGAGCGGGCGGAGTACATGAGGTTGCGCACGAGGTCGGTGACCGGGAGGAGCTCGGGCCGGCGGAGCGTGTGGATCACGAGGTCCGCCCGCTTGCCCGGCTCGAGCGAGCCGATCCGGTCCTCCAGCCCGGCTGCCCTGGCTCCGCCGCGGGTCGCCATCGCGAGGACATCCTCGGCCAGCAGGTAGGTGCGGTCCTGGTGGGCGTCGCGGGCGGTCAGGAGCGCGAGGTTGGCCTGGCGGAACAGGTCGAAGTCGTTCGACCAGTTGGCCGAGTCCGAGCCCAGGGCGATGTTGGCGCCCCGCCGCCAGAGCTCGGCGTGGCGACCATGGAGTGTCCCGCCGTGGCCCCACATCATCGAGGCGGCCGGCGCCCAGGCGATGCTCGCCCTGCGCTCGATCAGGATGTCCGTCTCGGCATCGGTCAGGTGGTTGGCGTGGCCCAGGGTCACGTTCCGGTCGAGGACGCCGATCTCGGCCAGGTGGAGCAGCGGGTCCTTGCCGTAGCGAAGCCGGTCGGCGGCCGTGTCCGCCGGACTGTAGGCGTGGTGCATGTTGAGGACCACCCCGGCCGCATCTGCCTGCCGCTTTGCCTCGAGCAGGAGCTCCTCGCTCGCGGTGCCGAGGCCGTGAACTGAGATGTGGCCGGTGACCAGGGCTTCAGGCTCCCGGTTCCGGCGCAGCTGGCGACCCATCGCCTGCAGGGCTTCGGTCAGGTTGTGAGGAGCACGATCGATGTCACCGCGAACCTGAACGGGGCCCGAACCGGGTGTCTTCTTGCCCTGGGCCCCAGACGTGGGCCGATCCATGATGTGGTTGTCGCCGAGCACCGCTCGAATCCCTACGCGCCCGGCCGCCTCGGCCGCGGCGTCCGGCTCGAGGATGGTCCCCGCCTCCAGGAAGCAGGTGGTCCCGTTGCGGACCATCTCGAGCGACGACAGCAGGACGCCGAGGTACTCCTCCTCGTCGGTGACCGTGTTGTAGAAGGCGAGGTCGATGGCATTGAAGACTTCGTCCTCGGGGAGATGGTCCGGGATGACACCCCTGAGGGTCTGATAGGACGCATGCAGGTGCGACTCGATCAGGCCCGGGTGGACGGGGGCTCCGCCCGCATCGATCGTCCGCGTGGCGGTGTAGCGGGACGCGAGCTCGCTGTCGCTCCCGAGCGCGACGATCCGTCGGTCGGCGATCGCGATCGCGCCATCGACGATGATCCGCCGCTCGTCGTCCATCGTGATGACGTAGCCATGGCGGATGAGAAGGTCAACCTGCTGGTCCATCGTTGCCCTCCACCTGTCGCACCCGACGGCTCGCGGCCGCGCTCAGCGCGTCGCCCTGAATTCGCCCGCCGGACGCCGTGCCGGGGCATCCTCGAGCAGGGCTGCGCCGATCCCGGGCCGATCACTGAGGCGCAAGATGCCACGTTCGATCTGAGGCGGAGCGTCGACCAGCTCGGCATACATTGCGAGATCAGCCTCGGAGCCGACCGTCTCCAGGATCAGGGCATTTGGAATCGAGGCCATGAGGTGAGCCGAAGCCAACGTCGCGATCGGGCCGTTCGGGTTGTGCGGCGCGTAGGGAACGTAGTAGGCCTCGGCCATCGCTGCGATCCTCCGGGCGCCGGAGAAGCCACCGCAGTTGACGATGTCGCACTGCAGGACGCCCAGCGCTCCGCGCTCGAGATATGGACGAACGTCCCACAGGCTGACGAGTCGCTCCCCGGCGGCGATCGGCGTCGCACTGCGCGCGGTCAGCCTCGCGTACTCGTCAGCCGACTCGGGGGGCAGCGGCTCCTCGATGAACAGCAGCCGGTATGGCGCCAGCGCATCTGCGAGGCGGACGGCGTTCGGCAGGTTCAAGCGCCCGTGGCAGTCGACCATGATCTCGAAGTCCCAGCCGATGGCACCACGAGCGGCCGAGAACCAGGTGGCGATCTTTTCGAAGGTTGCGCTGGGTAGATACTCCGTTTCCTTGAGGGATGGGTCGATCACCCCCGGGGTGCCGAAGTAGCCACTCGCCGTCGTTGTCGGGTCCGTCTTGCCGCCGTAGAACAATGGCAGCCCGGTCTTCGCCCCCCGATACCCGCGGTCAACCAGGGTCCGCAGGTTCACCACGAACTCGTCGGGTGATGAACCGCTCGGAACATGGGCGTAGGTCAGGATCGAGTCCCGAGTGGGACCGCCCAACATCTGATAGATCGGGGCGCCGTAGTACTGGCCCTTGAGGTCCCACAGCGCAATGTCGACGGCACTCCGGGCGGCGGCATGGAGCGGGCCGCCCAGCCAGAACGAGTCGCGATAGAGCTTCTCGAAGTGATCCTCGATTGCGAGCGGGTCCTTGCCGACCAGGTAGTCGCCGATCTCGACCAGATTGGCCTTGACGGTGCCCTCGCGACGCTTGAGAACGGTCTCGCCGATGCCCGTCAGGTCGCGGTCCGTGTCGATGCGGACGTACACCGCGTTGGCACGGCCGAGACTTACGATGTCGACCCTTACGCCTGTGATCCGCACGCTGTCCTCCCTGACCTTGCACGAAACGGGCCAGGGTTCCTGCCCGACCCGGTCAATGGCGTCACCTGTGAGCTTCGCCGTCGAGCCCCGCGGACAAGACCAGCCCGCTGCGTCAGGACCACTGAGACTCATCCGCAGCTGAAAGGAGCGCCCGCAGCTGTTCCACCTGACCCTCAGTCAGGTCTCGCACGGGCGGGCGTGAGTACCCGCTATCGAGCCCACGGAGGCGCAGGATCGCGCGGTAGATGGCCAGGTCGCCCGCCGGCCCCAGCGGCTGGCGCGTGTAAAACAGCTTGATTGGAAGGATGCGCCGCCAGGTGGTGCGGGCCGCCTCCAGATCACCTCGTTGGATCGCCGTCCACATCCTGACGGCATCCGGCGTGACTACGTTGAGGATGCCGCTGATCCAGCCATGCGCTCCACCGGCGAACCCTTCGAGGGGGGCCATGAAGCTGCCGTAGAAGACCTTGAACTCCGGGGCCAGTTCGGCGCGGATCTCGTGGACCTCGTGCACGGTCGGGAACGTGCTCTTGATGGCGGCTGCATGGCCGGCCTCGTGCAGCGCGCGGATCTCCCGCACGCCCAGGGGAGGCGCCGCCGAGTTGGCCGGGTTGTTGTAGATCATGATCGGCACCGGCGACGCTTTGCCCACGGCGGCGAAGTGGTCCGCGACCTCCTGCACGGTGGGACGGAGGAAGTACGGCAGAATCACGATTGCCCCGTCTGCGCCGATTGATGCCGCTCGTCGAGTCAGCCGGATCGTCTGCTCCGTCGATGCGTACCCGGTGCCGGCGATGACAGGCACTCGACCCCGCACGGCCTCGACGCCGATCTCGATCAGGCGAACGCGCTCAGCCTCATCCAGCAGGATGAACTCGCCACTCGTCCCCCCGATGACGACGCCGTTCGCGCCCTCGTCGACGAGGCGGTCGATGTGGGCGGCTGTTGCGCCCGCGTCAATCCGCCCGACGCGGTCGAATATCGTTAGGGATGCCGGGTAGATCCCGCCCCAGTCGGGAGGGTTCTGCATGGCTTGCGCTCTTCCTCGTGCCTGACGTCAACGTGGGCCGCTGGTTGCCGAGCGGGAACCGCCGGAGGATACGACCTATCCCGATCCCATTCATCATATCATTGCGATCCGGGGCAGCTCGCGAGCCCAACCCGGGCGACGCGGCAGTGGAGGCAATTCGATGGACAGCAGGCGGGCCGTGCAGATCACCGGGCGATACTGGCGCGCCTATCCGCCCGACAAGCCACTCGGCATCACGGAGGACCGACTCGACCTCCCGGTCGACCAGACGGTCTTCCTGCTGATCGACGTGTACGGGAAACGCTACGACGACGTCGCCTTGCCCGAAGACACGCCTGACTTCTACAAGCCCGCCGCCGACGATCCGTTCCGCGACATCGTCAGGAACCGGATCGTGCCCGCCAAGGCCGCCGCCAAGCGCGCCGGGCTGCGCGTCGTCTACGTCGCGAACTACTTATCGCCAGGTCTCTCAGCGGGCAACGAGTGGCGGAACATGTCATTGCGGACCTGTGGTGTGGACGTACTCGAGGTCTGGCAACCGCCGACACCCATCCTCGAGCATGCCTCGATCATCGCGCCCGAAGCTGGTGAGCCGCTGATCCGGAAGCAGTTCTACTCGGGCTTCTTCGAGACGAGCCTCGACTCCGTCCTGCGCGGGTACGGCACCCGAAACATCGTGGCCGTGGGGTTCGACAGCAGGATCTGCCTTGCGGCGACGCTGACCGACGCCATGTACCGCGACTACCGGGTCATCGCGCTCAGGGACGCGATCGGCACCGTCGAGTACCCGGAGACCAAGGCCGAGGGGTCGGCTAACTTCCTCGCAGTCCGCTTCATCGAGTCGAACATCGGGTACACGGCCTCGACCGATGAGTTCGTCGCGGCGTGCGAGCGCGTGGCTGGGGCCGCGTAGCCTGGTGCACACAGGCGACCGGCCCGGGTGGCGCGCCGGGGGCAGCGAATGACCCGGTCCCCTGTCGCAAGGGGCGGCTCGGGGTCTCGGCTCGCGGCGCCCGTGGGCGTGGCGATGCTGGGCTATGGCGCGATCGCGGACCTCCATGCGAGCGCGCTCCGCCAGGCGGGGGCAAGGCTCATCGGGGTCGGCGGGCCGAGCGCATCCGAGGTCGAGCGATTTGCTGCGCGACACGGCTTTGAGCAGGCAGCCGAGAGCGTCGAAGCCGCCGTCGACGCCGACGGCGTGGAGCTCGTTGTCATCGCGTCACCGAGTCAAGTGCACGCAGCCCAGGCACGTCACGCACTCGAACAGGGTCGTCATGTGCTCGTCGAGATCCCACTTGCCCTGTCGCTCCGGGACGGCGAAGACCTCGTCGCCCTGGCCGATCGCGCGCAGCGAATCCTGGGCGTGTGTCACACGCTGCGGTTCTGGGAGCCGTACCAGGTCGTGCGGTCTGCGATTGCCGAGTCAGGTGCCACCCCGACGCACGTCGTCGCCCGACGCCTGACGCGACGCGTCGACAATGTCGGGTGGACCGGACGGACGCGGACGTGGATGGACGATCTGCTCTGGCACCACGGGGGCCACGTAATCGACCTGTGCCTCGCCTTCCTGCGAGCGCCGGTGGCGGAGGTGTCGGCGGCGGCCGGCAGCCACCAACGTGGCGCTGCCGGGCCAGCGGACTACGCGATCTCGCTGCGCACGATCGACGGCGGCATCGCGTCGATCGCCCTGTCCTACAACGCCCTGATCTCCGCGTCAGACTATGTCGTCATCACTGACAACGAGACATTTGCCATCGAGGGCGCGCGAGCCCGGAGCTCGCGGGCGACCATCTTCGAAGGGGAGCGACGAGCTGTCGAGCGGCGCGCCGTCGAGAACCAGGATGCCGCGATGCTGCACGCCCTGCGGGGCGGGCCTGACTACCCGGCAGAGGCTCGGTCGATCCTCCCGACCCTCCGCGTTCAGGATGTCGTCGCCCGCAGCACAGGAAGGGAGTGATCGGAATGCGCATCGGGATCGTCGTACCCCAGGGCTGGACGGGCGAATACGCGGGCATCGATGCGTCCGAGGCGTGGAAGCAGACCTCCGCCGTGGCGATCGAGGCGGATCGACTGGGGTTCGACTCGATCTGGGTCTTCGACCACTTCCAGACGATCCCGGAGCCGGCCGATGAGCTGACGTTCGAGTCCTTCATCACCCTCGCGGCGCTGGTGACTGCCACCCGGCGGGTGCGGCTCGGCCATCTCGTCCTGTCTGCCGGGTTCCGAAACCCGGCCCTGGTCGCAAAGATGATCGCCACCCTCGATGTCGTAAGCGGGGGTCGAGCTGAGCTGGGGATCGGCGCTGGCTGGAAGGAGGACGAGTGGCGCGCGTACGGCTATGACTTCCCTCGCCTGAGCGCTCGCCTCGACGCGCTGGGCGAGCATCTCGAGGTCCTGACCCGGATGTTGGGGCCCGGCCGGGCATCGTTCGACGGAACCCATGCGCGGGTCGCAGGTGCCATCAACGTGCCGAAGGGGATCCAGGAGCCACGGATCCCGATCATCGTCGGCGGCAACGGCCCAAAGGTGACGTGGCGCTTGGCCGCACGCTATGCCGACGAGGTGAACCTTGACGGACTCACGCCGGAGGAGACCCGTCTCGCGCTCCCGGTCATCCGCGAGCGATGCGAGGAGATCGGCCGTGACCCGGCGTCACTCCGAGTCAGCATTCACGCGTGGTGGGAATATGTGCCCGCAGCCGGCGCTGCGCGTGTGGCGATGCTCAACGAGTATCGCTTGCTGGGCCTGTCCCGACTGATGCTCTTCGTCCGCGAGTCGGCCCGCGAACCAAGCGCCCTCGAGGCGCTCGCGCGGGATGCACGAGAGGCTGGGCTCGAGCTCGCCGAACCCTCGGCCTAGGGACTGGCCCACATCACGGTCGCCACACACCTACCGGTCGGCGCCGGCCACGAACTCGTCGATCACACACACATACAGGTCGACCGCGCGCTCCACCTCCTCGACCGCGATCCATTCGTTGGCGCTGTGCGCCTGGTCGATCGACCCTGGTCCGAGGACCACGCACGGGATGCCACCGATCCCCGACAGGTTGGCAGCGTCGGTTCCGTAAGGCACGCCAATCGCCGTGACCGGTCGGCCGGCCATCGCGGTTGCCGCTGCCTCTGCCGCTCGGATCAGCGGATGGTCGGCGGGCGTCTCCAGTCCGGGCTTCAGGGCTGTCGGCGCTTCCCGAACGACGTCGTCGCCGGCGGCGCGGAGCTCCTCGAGGACCGCGTCGATCTCAGCGAGGGCGGCCTGGGGATCCTCCCCCGGGGCAAGGCGGCGATCGACCTCGATCTCGCACCACTCGGGAACCAGGTTGACGGCGCTCCCGCCCCGGATGACCGAGGGGGTCACCAGCGCGGCGCCCGTGAGCGGATGAAGACGTGACGCAAGCCTCGGTCCGAGGTTCGCCTCGATCGCAAGGACGACCCGGGCGGCGGCAGTGACCGCATTGACCCCAAGATGTGCCCGCGAGGTGTGGGCCGATCGTCCGCGCGCGACGATCCGGAATCGGACCAGGCCGTTGTGCGCCCGGACGGGCACGAGAGAGGTGGGCTCGCCGACGATCGCCGCGTCGATCTTCGGGATCTGGTCGAGGAGAGCCAATGACCCGGTCATGAACGCCTCCTCGTCCATGACGCCGGCCAGCACCACGGTGGGGCGTCGGTCCCGGCTGGCGAAGCGCTCGACGGCCGCGATCATGGCTGCGAGGGAGCCCTTCGTGTCGCACGCACCGCGGCCGTAGACGCGCCCGTCGATGCGCTTCACCGTCAGCGGCACCATCGGCTGAAGGACGGTGTCCAAGTGCGCCTGGAGCATGAGCACCGGCAGGGCCGGGTCGCCGCCCAGCGTTGCGATCACGTTGGGCTGACCCGGCTCGACCTCGAGGACGGCGACAGCACAGCCGAGTCCTCGCAGGATCGTGCCCACGCGCTCTGCGATGGCAGCCTCGCCGCGGCCACCCATCGACACGTTCACAGAGTCGATCCCGATCAGCTCCTCGAGCAGCGAGACTGGGTCCACTGTTCCTCCTGCCAAGCGCCGCGTGCTGGCGGCCGGCCAGCAACCGGGCACGCTGGCGTGAAGATTGTGCCCTGTCGGACAGGATCGGCGATCGCCGGGGTGGCGGCTCGGCGCGGGGGGAGATCACGATGAGTCCATTCAGCCCCGGGATGTCCGGATGCCACCGGCGGAACACGCAACATGTCTCCGTGCCGTTCATACGGCTCGATGGGGCACCACCCGTGGCCATCGGTACGATCCCATCGCCCCCACCGACCGACACGCTGATCGAGACGACCCCACCGAGCGACACCCTGGCGTCGCCGCCTACCGCGTCGGCCTGAGCCTTCGGATCGGCCATCGCGCTGGCGAGGGCGCTCCGCTACGACCCGGTAGCCACGTTGTACCCGGTCCCTGCCGCTAGCGCCGCTTCGTCTGGAGATAGACGGCGACGCCGACGATGAATACGACGACGATCGCGATCAGGGCGAGTGTGCGGCCAGCAATCGCGAGCCCGAACAGGACAATGGCTGGGGACATTGACTCCACCTCAAGCGATGAGGGGCCCAATCACCGTGGAGCCGGGCTGAGGCCGCCACGGCCCATCGTACGGTCTGACCTGGGTCCTGGTGCTCGGTCAGGGTGGCCGGCACAGATCGCTCATCCCATCGGTCGTGGCCGCCAAGGTCGGGACCCGCGACCCGACTTACGACCCATCGGTCTCGGACCCCGGGGTACCGCAGTGGGGGCACCGCCGGGCACGGACCGCCGTCGGGGAGTGCCACGTCCGGCTGGTCCCCGTGGGTCAGGCCGGATCCAGCGCACCAGGCTCGCCGTGGGCTCCGCCCGCCAAGGCGTCCTGGATAGCGGCATGGAGCCGAGCACCGGTTGGCTGGCCGCGGAGCATCGTCACGGCATGCGGCCCGGCCTCGGTCTCCCAGCTGAGATCGAGGCCCGGCGAGGTCAGTACCACCGGCCGGTCGGGATGGATCTCGCGAATGTTCTCGATCAGGGTTCGTGCTCCCTCCGCGTCGCCGCTCGCCCAGACGTCGTAGACGAGCACATCCGCACGCTCGGCGAGATCGCACGGCTGGCCGCTCAGAACCGGGCAACGGTTGCGGGTCGGCCCGGCGCATTCGTTGACCTCGTAGCCAAACCGGCGGAGGGAGTCGACCTCCTGGCCGGCCAGATCAAGATCGTGATGGACCACGAGGACGCGAGTCATCGCACACCTCTGGATACGGCTTGGTGTTCGGTCCGGTTGGACCGGCGATCGTGGAAGTCTGGGCGCTGGACTCGTCTCGACCAGTGGCAAAGGTCACCAAGGCGCAGGCCGACCAGCCCGATCAGTGGTAAGCAGCGGCCCCGCTGCATTGACTGCGGACCAGCGCCTCTCGGATGGTGCAAGAAAGAGGGCCCGGAGGCGGTCGCCGCCTGGTCACGGGCCGGCACCGACGTCCGTTCAGCGGGGTATTTGATGAATGGTGCCAGGCGTCAACGCAGTTTCCTTAACTTACCGGCGGTCGTGTACCCGATCGCTGACATACTCGGCCCAGCGGCCCCGCATCGTCACCTCAGGCCGATTGCGCGCAGCCGTCCTCCAGCGTTCCCGCAGCCTCATCGCTGCGGGTTCTGGTAGAAAGGAGCGACCAGTGTCGTTGGTTCCCAGAGGCGCCCAGAGGGCGTCAGTCAAGCGGAGCCGATCCGTCGGCGTCCGATTCGCACTTGCCGTCGCGCTGCTGGCAGGACCCGCGCTCCTCGCCGGGCCGGCCATGCTCCCGGTGACCGTCTCAGACCGACTCGTCCCGAATGGACTCGCCGTTACCCCCGCGAGTACCCCGGGGACCCTGAGCCCATCGGTCGCTCAGGCTCAGACTCCCGCCGACGCGGGCAACACCACCCGGTCCAGTTCCCCTCCAACAGGCTCATTCGTCGCGACCACTGGCAGCGATGCGAACCCGGGAACGTTCGCGCGGCCGTGGCGCACCGTGCAGCATGCGGCGAACGTCGCCAGGGGCGCAGTCTGGCTCCGCCGAGGCACGTACTCGGGCGGAGTGAACGTCACTCGGTCGGGCCTCACCTTCTCGGCCTATCCGGGCGAAGTCGCGATCGTCAACGGTGGCCAGTTCGGGTTCCGCTTCTACAAGGTTTCGAGCGGGACCATTCGCTACCTGACGATCCAGAACGCCAATTCGTCGGGTGGTGCCGGGGTCCTGATCGACCACAGCTCGAACGTGACGGTGGCCAACAGCGTCGTCCACCACAATAAGAACTACGGCGTCCGGACCCTCTACTCGACCAACACGATCGTCCGGGACAGCCAGATCTACAAGAACCAGGAAGGGATCCGGATCTCGTACGCGTCGGGCGGGACGCAGATCCTGCGCAACCTGATTTACGGACAGGACACGATGTTCGCTAACGCCACCGGCGGCGGCGTGGGGGTTGTGTTCCTCAAGACGACCGGCAAGGTGCTGGCCAGCGGCAATCAGCTCTGGCTGAACCGGGCGAAGAGCTGGCGCTATGGCTACGACGGGGGCGCCTTCGAGGTCTACGGCGCGTCCGACGTGACGATCACCGGCAACATCGCCTGGAACAACAAGGATGTCCTGGAGACCGGAACAAGCGGTCTGCCGTGCAACAACCTCACGTTCACCCGGAACATCGGGTTCGCCGCTTCAACGGTCAAGGGCTACGCCCGAGGCCTGATCATTGCCTGCGCCAGCAACTCGCTCATTGCCAACAACACCCTTGACGGCTTCGACATCTCCGACATCTCGGTCGTGAACAAGCCGCACTACCGCTACCAGGGCTCGCTGGTCGGCCTGAAGGTCGAGAACAACGTCCTACGCAGCGGTTCGAAAGGGGTCTTCTACTTCGACCACCTGCCCTCGAGCGTGACGATCGACTACAACCTGATCTGGAACTCGTCGGGCGGGTCGCTGGCGTACATCGTTGGCCGGGGCAACACGTCGAGCCTGGCCACCCTGCGCTCGTGGATCGGGCGAATGGCCCACGGAATCAATGCCGATCCACGGTTCTATAACGCCGCGCTCCACGACTATCGGCTGGCCGTGGGTTCCCCGGCGATCGATCACGGGATCCCACTCGGCCCGATCACCCCGTTTCTGTCCGGGGGACCTGACATCGGGCGCTGGGAGATGCGCTGACCGCCTCGGCGGCCTGGGCCGCCCTGATGGTTCATTGGGCCCGTAGCCTGGAGTAGCGCCGATCATAGGTTCGGCGCCGTTCGTGGAGACCCCGGCTAACGTCGGGGTCTCCACGTTTCCGCCGGGCTATCGAGCCGACACCCCGGGGCCACCGGCCGCTCGCGGATCCATGTAGTCCGGGGACACCAATCCGAGCTTGCGCATTGCGAGCCCGGTCATGGCTTCCATGACCACGCGGTGCGCCAACAGGCAGGTGATCCTGTTGCCAGCATCCAGGACCGGGGCAACCTCGACCACGTCGAGGCCGACGATCCCGACCTCCGCCGCAAGCCGGCGGACCGCCCAGAGGAGCTCACGGCTCGTCAAGCCACCGGGCTCTGGGGAGCCGGTGCCGGGTGCGTACGCCGGATCGGCGACGTCGACGTCGACCGACAGGAACAGATGCTGGGCACCGTCGAGCGCTTCAGCCACGGCCGTCTCGAGAACGGCGGCAAACCCGCGTCGGTCAATCTCGGCCATGAAGTGGGAGCGCATGCCCTGCTCTTCCATCCAGGCCAGGACCGGGGCGTCGGGCCAGTATCCCCGCAGCCCCACCTGGACGAAGTTCTTCCCGAGCACGGCACCGCTTTCGATCAGGCGTCGCATCGGTGTTCCATGGCTCGCGAGGTTGCCCATCATGTCCATCGCGGTGTCCGCGTGCGCGTCGAAGTGGACAACCCCAACCGATCCGAACCCATACACGTCGGCGATCCCGGACACGTCAGGCCAGGTGATCCCGTGGTCGCCCCCGAGGATCATCGGCACGGCCCCGGTCTCGGCGATCTCCTGGATGAAGGTCCTGACGTTCTTGAAGGTCCGGGTCGTGTCCCCGATGATCACGTCGGCGTCGCCGTAGTCGGCCATCCTGAGTTCCTTGACCGGGTCCACCCGCACGTGCTGATGCAGCGCGCCCTGCTGCGGGTTCGGGTAGTAGTCACACGAGCGGATCCCCTGGGGGCCCGCGTGCGAACCCGAGCGCGTCGACTGGGTGCCATCCCACGGCACCCCGCAGATGGCGACCTCGATCTCGCCCACCCTCAGGTCCTCGGGAGTCAGGCAGATCGGCTGTCGCATGAACGTGGTGAACCCGGCATACGGAGGGGTGACGTCGTATCGGTTGAGGTCGATCGGTCCGGCCGTCCGCCCGGTCCTGCTCCTGGTTGCCATGAAAAACCTCCTGTTCAGCGCTTCCGATTCATGACGTGACGACTCGTGGATCTGCCCAGGACTGGAGCAGGTCCACGACAAGGTTGATCAGCACATACGCCACCCCGAGGATGATGGTCACGGCGCTGATGGCCGGGAAATCGTTGGCGGGGATGGACTCTGCGACATAGGTCCCCAGACCGGGCCAGCCGAAGATGCCCTCGATGATCACGACGCCGGACAACATCAGCCCGAACTGCAGCCCGGTGATCGACAGAGCAGGCCCCGACGCATTCCGCAGGGCGTGCCGGCGGAAGACCGAGAACTCACCGAGTCCCTTGGTCCGTGCCGTCTTGATGTAGTTGGCCGCCAGCACGTCGCGGGTACTGCTGCGCAGGATTCGCCCGATCGCCACGGCCGGCAGGAGGGCGATGGTCACGACGGGCAGGACGAGGTGGCGAACGGCATCGAGCCACATGTCGAGCCGCCCGGCGACAAGCGTGTCGATCGTGAGCAGACCGGTCGGCCCGCTCGGAGGGTCGGCGAACGACGAGCGGCCGGACAGAGGAAGCCAGCCGAGCTGCTGACCAAAGACAAGCAATAGCGCAAAGGCAAGCAGGAACACCGGAGCGGAACCGAGGAGCGTCATCGAGGCACGTAAGGCGAATGCGCCTCGCCACGGATAGGCGGACAACCCTCCCAGCAACAGGCCGAAAACGATCGCCAGGACCATCCCGTACGTGGCAAGTTCGAGCGTCGCCGGCCACAACACGACGATGTCGCCCGCGACGGAGCGCTGGGTGCGGGCCGAGACCCCGAGATCGCCGGCGAGCAAGCCCTCAACGTAGTGGACGTAGCGGACCGGCAGCGGATCATGGAACCCGACCTTGTCGTCATACGCCGCGATCGCCGCCGCGGAGGCCTTCGGCCCGAGCGCGACCCGCCCCGGGGTGATCGGGCTCATCGTGCTGAGCACGAGCATGATCAGGATCAGGGCACCGACGATCAGGACCGTCGAGGCGAGTCGCTTGGCGACATATGCAGCCATCGTCTCCGCCGATCAGTAGCCGGTTGCCGTGAGGTCCCGCACGGCATCGCCGGCGAGATTCGCGACCAGAGCGAGCACCAGAACGATGAGGCCCGGGAAGACCGAGACCCACCACGCCGTGATCAGGTACGGCGTGCCCTGCGCCGCCATCGCCCCAAGCTCCGGCTGCGGCGCCGGCGCACCCAGGCCAAGGAACGACAGGCCGGCGAGCGTCAGGACGAGCCCGCCGATGTCGAGACTGGCGAGGACGAGCGTCGATGGCACGAGGCCCGGGAGCAGGTGGCGACCGATCAGGCGGTACTGCGACAGGGAACCGAGCCGCGCTGCTTCCATGTGCGGCCGGGCGTTCAACGCACGCGTCTCGCCGCGGAGCACGCGCGCGTACAACGGCCACCAGACAACGGCGACACCCAGCAGGGTGTGCTCCCACGAGGGGCCGAGTGCGACGACGAGAGCAATGGCGAGAAGCGGGCCGGGGAGCGCGAGGAACAGGTCGGTGATCCGCATCAACAGCTGATCCAGGAATCCGCCCAGGATCCCGGCCGCGATCCCGACCGCGCCGCCAATGAGGATGCCCGAGGAGACCACGATGGCTGCGCCCGCGAGACTCGACTGCAGGCCGAAGATGACTCGCGAGAACACGTCACGCCCGCCGCCATCGGTGCCCATCCAGTCGGCTGCGCTCGGCGGAGAGAAGGGCGCTCCGACCGACTCAAACGGTGAATGGGGCGAGAGCCAGGAAGCGAACAACGCCACGAGGATCAGGCCGGCGAACACGACGAAGGCTGCGATATCGCCCCATCCGACACGACCGCGGGACGCGCGCACGCGGGCGCCCCATCCGGGCGGCAGCGCCTGGGCCGGCGAGATGGACTGGGTCATCCCCCAGTCGCTTCTGCAAGGGGCTGCCCGCGAAGAACGCAGCGGACTGCGTGCTGACTGCCAACCAGCGGCAGCAGTTCCTGCACGTCGGTCGCACACACGGACAGCGCCTCGACGCAGCGCGGGTGGTAGGGACAGCCGGACGGGACGGCCAGCGGGTTCGGCGGATCACCCTTGACGAGCGGGCGGCTCGCCAGGCTGCCACCTCGGCCGGGCTGCGCGCGGATGAGCGCCCGGGTGTACGGATGGCGCGGCGCGTCCAGCACGTCCCGGGTCGGCCCGACCTCGACGATCTCGCCCAGGTACATCACGGCGATGCGCTCCGAGACCGTCCGGGCGATTGCCAGATCGTGCGTCACGAACACGAGCGCGAAACCGAGCCGCCGCCGCAGGTCCCGGATGAGATGAAGAACAGTGGCTGCCAGCGAGACGTCGAGGGAGCTCGTCGGCTCATCGGCCAGGAGCAGGGTCGGCTCGGAGGCGACGGCCCGCGCGAGCGCAACGCGTTGGTTCTGCCCGCCGGAGAGCTGCCTGCTCCTGGCGCGCGCGACTGTCGCTGGAAGCCCGACCAGTTCGAGAAGCTCACGAACCCGCTCTTGTCGCTGCGTCCGGTTCGCGTAGGCCGCGGCCGGAAGACGCTCAGTGATGAGCTCCTCCACGGATAGCCACGGCGTGAGGGAGGAAGCCGCATCCTGGAAGACCATCTGAACGCGCATGTCGGGCCGATGAACGAGGCTTCCGGAGTCGAGGTGCTCGAGACCTGCCAGGACTCGCAACAGCGTGGATTTGCCGCAGCCCGACTCCCCGACAACGGCGAGGGACTCGCCCGCCCACAGGTCAAGGTCGACGCCCCGCAACGCTGCCAGTGGCGTCGAGCGCAAAAGCGATTGGCGAACGACGAACGAGCGGCGGGCATCGTGGAGGGCGACCATTGGCGCGCCGTCGACCGCTCCGGGTCTCTCGACGGCCGCCCCAGCAACCCCAACTGGTGCGTCCCCGGGTGCAAGCCCATCCGCCGCGGTGGCCGTCGCCGTGGGGTTCGCCGCAGTGGTGGCGTCCGACCAGCATGCGACCAGGCGGTCTCCCTGAGGGTCCAGCGAAGGGACCGTCTCGCACGCCTTCATGACGAACGCACAGCGCGGTGCGAAGGCACAGCCGAGGTCGGGACCTGTCGGGTCAGGAGGCAGACCTACAAGTTGGGCCAGGTCACGGCGAGGACCGCCGTAGAGCGAGATCCGAGAACCGAGCAATCCCCGCGTATATGGGTGGACCGGCGAGGCGAGGAGTTCACGGGCGGGCGCAATCTCGACGATCCGACCCGCATACATGACCGCGATCCGGTCGGCGATCTCCGCGGCTACCCCGAGGTCGTGGGTGATCAGGAGGAACGACGAACCGACGTCGTCGCGCAGCCTCCGGATGAGGCCCAGCACCTGCGCCTGGATTGTCACGTCCAGGGCGGTGGTTGGCTCATCGGCGATCACGATCGACGGTTTGCGCACCAGGGCCATCGCGATCATGACGCGCTGGCGCTGACCCCCCGAGAGCTGGTGGGGATAGTTGGCCAGCCGACTGCGGGCGTGTCCGAGACCGGCTGACTCGAGGGCGGCGATCGCCTCCTCCTCTGATCCGCAGATCTCGCCAACCTGCTCCCCGATCCGCATCGACGGGTTGAGCGACGTCATCGGATCCTGAAAGACGGCGCCAACGTGCTCGCGCAGAAGGCGCCGTCTCGACTGTCCGTCAAGCGAGAGGAGCGGGAGCTCCTCAACCACGACGTTCCCAGATACCAGCGTGTCGTGGTTTGGACGAACGAGACCGAGGATGGTCTGCCCCAGGACCGTCTTCCCGGAGCCGGACTCGCCGACGAGTCCGAGGATCTCGCCACGGCCAATCTCCAGGTCGACGCCCCTGACAGCCCGCACCAACCGCCCGTCACGGCGAAAGGTGACGACCAGATCGTTGACGCGGACAACCGGCGTCGAGTTCGGTTCCGGCCCGATGGACGGGCCCGGTCCGGTCAATCCGGCCGGGCTCGCCGTCATCCATGAACCCAGCCGAGAACGCGGATCTCGCGTGTTCGACGGCTGCCAAGAGAGCGTGGTCGCCTCCCGCCGAGTTGACATCGGGTCAGTCATAAACTCACTCGCCGATCAGGGGGTGACTGGCTTCACCTCGTTGAGCAGGAGCGACGTCTGCGACGCGAAGGGGTGCACCAGGCCGGTCAGGTTCGATCGGTACGCGATGATGCCCTTCGTGTCGGCCATCGGGAGGAAGGCGCTGCAGGCCGCATACGCCTGGTCGGCCTTGACGTACGTCTGTGCCGCGGCCGCAGGATCCACTGTCCGGTAAGCCTGGTCAGTGATCTTGTCGGCAGCGTCGCAGGCGTCGGCCCCGAGCCAGTTCAGGCCGCCCGCCTTGGCATAGAAGAGGCTGTACCACGTGTACGCGGACGCCCCATCACCGATTGAGTTCTGGATCATCAGGTCCGATCGCAACTCAGGTTTCGTCGGCCAGGTAAAGAGCTCGTCCACGGGGACGGCCCTGGCGGTCGCATTGAGCCCGGCCTTTGAGAGGGCAACCTGGACGAGGTCGGCGATTTGCTGGTTCACCGGGTCCTGGGTGGCGTATGCGATCGAGACCTTGCGCTGATCTGCCGGGAGTTGCGCGACAAGGTTCTGCAGAACGGACGGGTCGTACTTCGGTTCGTAGGTGTCGGTGCCGGCGGGCAGCGTCGAAATCGGAGCGAGCGTCTTCGCGACGCTCCCGGTATCGCCGAATACCTGCTTCACGATCGTCGGTCGGTCGATGGCCTGGGCGAGTGCCTCTCGGAGCTTCGCCTCCTTGAAGATGCCCGCGCTCGTGTTGATCCACCAGGTGTCGAGGGTCGGCAGATCAAAGGTGAACGTCTTGAGGCCCTTCGACTGGAGCTGCGTGACGTCCTGAGGCAGGACTCCGTTGATCATCATGTCGAGCGACCCCTGCTGGAGCTGGAGTTGCTGGGTCTGGAACGACGGGATGATCTTGATGTCGACGTTGGCGAAGTGGGCCTTGTTGCCCCAGTAGTCGGGGAAGGCAGCCAGCTTGTACTCGCTCGTGCTCCATGATGCGATCGTGTAGGACCCCGTCCCCGCGCTGTTCGTCTTGATCCATGCCTGGGCGAGGTCGCCGCTGACCTCGTGGGCCTTGATCGCGGTCGGACTCATGACCTTCGGCCCGTACGGCGAGGCGAGGAAGTCGAGGAACGCGTTCACCGGCTGCTTCAGGTTGACGATGAACGTCTTGGCGTCGGGTGTCTCGTACGAGGCGACGTCAGCGAGCATGTACGACGGACCGCCGCCAACCTTCGTGAACCGCTCGAAGCTGGCCTGGACGGCGGCCGAGTCCATCGTCGTGCCGTCATGGAACTTCACACCGTCGCGCAGGTGGAATGTGTACTTGAGGCCGTCGCCCGAGATCGCGAAATCCGTGGCGAGCAGGGGGTTGATCTTGACTGCCGAGGTTGTCGGCGCCTCCGGGGTATTTGGCGCGTATTGAAGGAGGCCCTCATAGAGCGCCTGGATCACATTCAGGCCCTCGTTTTCATAGAAGATCGCCGGGTCTGGGGTAGTCATGCTCGCCCCGAAGGCGATCCGAAGGGTGTCACTTGTGGCGGGCGCAGAGGACCCCGCCGGAGACGAGCACGCTGACAGCGCGAGCGCGCCAGCCACGAGGAGCACGAGCCAACGGCAAGAGCCGCGCCGGATGCCAGACGCACCATTATTTGCCCTCACACCGTCTCGACCACACTCGAGGAGCGGTAGATGAAGGCTATGGACGCCAGCCAGCCCGGGTCGAGGGAGGTGCGGCGGCACTCGCCGGGTATGTTCGTTTTGGCGGGCGATCCTGTGTGAATCGAACGTACACCCGCGGTGTTTCGCGTGTCAATTCACACCGATCCGAGCAGAAGTCTCGCATGTACGGGCGTACCCGGAGCGTAGCAGGAGCGTTGATATCGGAAGTTCTCCGGCTCAGGTGACAGGTTCGCGTGCTTTCTCCAGACCGTCTCCAGGTTGCGACCCGGCGCGACAGCGTCCGCCGGCGTGACGCAGTCCGGCAGCTCGAGGAACTGCGCCGGACGCTCCGCCTCGGCTCGATGATCGTCGCCCCGGTCCTGCTGATCACCGGCCTCAGCCTGGCCGTCCGCTTCCCCACCCACGACGCCGGCCTGTTCGTCCTGTGGGCGACCGAGGCCGCGGCGGTCGTGGCGGTTTACCCGCTGGCGCTCCGGGTTCGACGCAGGTACATCGTACGGCTCACCCTCTTGCTCGCGTCGCTGCCCTCGATCGGCCTGCTGGTGAGCCTGGCGATGGAGCCCGGGGCCCTCCTCTCGATGATCAGCGGCTACTGCATCCTGCCGGTTGCCGTGCCCCTGTTCTTCGGCTGGTCGCGCCGCCTGCGGACCAGCTGGCTGGTGGCCTATGCCGGCGTCATGGGCGGGATCGTGCTGGTCACCGGGCTCAACGGACTGGCCCTGACCCAGCGCACGGACATGGCAATCGACGTCGGGATCGGCTGCCTGATCGGCTGGATCGGCGGCGAGCTGCTCGAGCGGCCACGCTTGCGGACCATCGAGAACGAGCTCGAGCTGCACCGCCTGAACCGCGTCCTGCGCGGCCACGCCGGCACCGACCCACTCACGGATCTCTTGAACCGGCGCCGCCTGGCGACGGACCTGGGGCTGCTGGCGGTCTCACTCCGCCAGTCCGAGGCGCTGTGCGCCGTCCTGATGTTCGACGTGGACCGCTTCAAGCGCCTCAACGACGAGCTGGGCCATGCCGCCGGTGACGCCGCGCTGCGCTCGATCGCGGCCGAGCTCAAGCGCGCCGTGCGCGGGCGCGACACGGTCTATCGCTACGGCGGCGAGGAGTTCGTGGTAATCCTGCCCGATGCCAACCTGGTTGCCGGCACGGAGGTGGCCGAGCGGATCCGGCGGGCGATCGAAGGGCTCCGGATCCAGACCAGGCTGGACGACGAAGATGCCACGCTCACGATCAGCGCTGGGGTGGCCGTCTCCGAGCCACCCCATGGTGACTGGGACGCTGCGCTCCGGGTGGCCGACTTCGCCCTGTACCAGGCCAAGTCAAGCGGCCGCAATCGGACCTGCAGCGCGACGACCGAGTCGATGAACGAGGCGATGGGCAGCGAGGCGGACGGCGAGGCCGACGACAATTCCTCGCCCGCTCGGCGCACCTGGCAGGCGGCCCACCGGCTGACCCTCCGCCCGGACGAGGGTGCCACTCCCGGCTGACGTCCCGGGCTGGCGAGTCGGCCCGGCTTGGCCCGGCAGCGGCCTTGGCCCGGCGGCGGCGCGGTGGCCCGGCTCGGCGCGGCCCGGTGGCGGCCCGGCTTGGCCCGGCAGCGGCCTTGGCCCGATGGCGGCGCGGCCCGATGGCGGCCCCGATTCTTCCCATTCACCAGTGGCGGTAGTACTAACTAAGGAATCGGCCCGATTTCAGGCTCGATCGGCCCGGTCGACGCCTGTCCCACGCTCAGTTGAACACGTCCGCAGGCTCGATCGGCCCGAATCCGGGGTTCGTTCTTTCGCACCACTACTCCCACTGGTATATGGGAAGAATCCGGCCGGCGGGGCGAGGTCGCGTGTCTCCGAGGAACCGAGCCCGAGGCGATGGGGAACGACTCCTCGGGTTCAGGGAGTCGGTTCGCTCGGGTCTGCCGGCTCTCCGGGTGCAGGCGTCTCGAGCAATCTGGGGCCAAGTCGATACCAGCGGTCGCGGGTGCTGCCCTCGGCGACGAGGTATCCGGCACGAACGGCCGCTGTGAGATCCCGCGTCGTTGTCGGGGCGGTCCGCCCGGTCACCCGGCTGTAGTCACCGGCACGCACGTTTCGATTGATGAAGGCGTAGGCCAGACCGTCGAGCATCGCAGCCGGCAGCACCCCGTCGATGACGTCGCGGCGAACCTTCACCTGGATTTCGCCCAGGCCGCGCAGCCGCTCCAGCAGGTGATCAGCTGCCTCCGTTATCGCAACGAGGAAGAAGCTCACGAACTGGGTCGCGTCGCAGCCGGGGCGATAGTGGCGGCCGATACTCGCCCGGATCGCACCGAAATACTCGCTCCGATGCATGTCGAGACTCGCGTCCAACGACACAAGGCCGTCCAGGGCGTAGCCGCCGCGAGCGAGGAGCAATCGTGAAATCGCCCGGGCCGTTCGACCGTTTCCGTCGTTGAACGGATGGATGGCCACAAACTCGAGATGGGCCAAAGCGGCCAGGATGG
>JBBRIM010000019.1:0-20597 GCA_038221095.1 Candidatus Limnocylindrales bacterium | reverse complement strand
GAACTAGCCCGCTCCTGCCCGCCAGGCCGCCAGGTCCACCGGCCGCAGGCGATCGCTGGGGGTCAGGCCAGGGATCCGGCCGCGCTTGGCGATCGGCCGGCCGTCGAGCTCCTTGATATCGCCGGTGAAGTCGATCGGCGTGGCCCCGCTGATGTAGCTGCCCACGGCGTAGGAGTCCACCGGGGCCGCCTGCTCCCGGAAGTGGGTGATTCGATCGGGCGTGAGTCCACCCGAGATCACGATCTTGACGTGCTGGAAGCCTTCCAGGTCGAGCCGCGCCCGAACCTCCTTGACCAGGTCGACGGTGACCCGGCCACGCTCGGACGGCGTGTCGAGGCGAATCCCGTACAGCCGATCGCCCAGGGCATGGGCAACCCGGAGCGCTTCTTCAGCCTCATCCTTGAACGTGTCCACGAGCACGATCCGGGAGACGTCCGGTCCGAGGTCGCGGTCGAACGCCTCGGCCGCCCGAACCGTGTCGCCGAAGATGAGCACGAGCGAGTGGGGCATCGTGCCCGTTGGGCTGAGGCCGGCCAGGCGGGCCCCGGCGGGGGTCGAAGCGCCGACGCAGCCACCTACGATCGCGGCGTAGTCGAGGACGTCGGTGATATCGGGATGGACATGCCGCGCGCCGAAGCTGATGACCGGCTGGGGTGCAGCGGCCGTGACGACCTGGCGGGCGGCCGTTGCCCAGCCGGTCGACTGGGCCAGCATGCCCAGGAAGGCCGTCTCGTAGAGGCCGAACCGGCGGTAGCGGGCCTTGATCCGAAGGACGATCTCCTTCGGCTCGATCTGGTCACCGTCGTCCAGCGCCTCGACGCTCGTCTCGGCCGGGTCGGCGTCGGCCAGGACGTGGGCCAGCAGATTCTTGGCCTCGTCGATCCCGCACAGGACTGCTGATCCGCGGGTGAACACTTCCATCGACACGAGCGGGTCGAGCCCTTCGCGCTCGAGGATGCTCTCGGCGCGGGCAAAGTAGACATCGGCCGAATCGCCCGACAGGATCTCGTTCGACGGGCGGCTGCGTGCAATCCCCATCAGGGTGCTTCGTCTCCATCCTCCGGTCCGGGTCGGATCTGTCTGGCCATCCGCACCGGTTGGTTGGCGAGTGTACCGCGTGAACTCCGGCCGAAACGATCGACCGGGCGACGGGTTGGCCGGGCCGCCAGGGCGCGCCGGCCACGCTGGCCGAGCCGACCCAGCCGGCGCAACTGGATGAGGACGTAGCCAAGCGCGACCGCAGCAACCAGGATCGCGGCGATCGTCACCCGGATCCGGAAGCCACCTGCGTCCGCCGACTGGCTCCAGGCGCTGTCAGCGGCCAGGGCCCGGTCGCGAGCCGTGGCCAGGTCGCCGGAGTTGAACGCCGATGTCGCTGCCTCGAGGTCAGCGCCCGGGTTGGCTCCGATCAACCCGAGCTGGTCGAGCAACGAGTTCGGCGGCGGTTCGGCGGCGGTGGCTGCACTGATCGCGTCGATCACCTGGAGCTCGTTCGACGCCTCGGTCAGGGCACTCGCGCTGGTGCCGCCCTGGAAGACATGCTGGAGCGTGCCGGGTGGAGTCAACCCGGCAGCACCGGCGGCGACGACGATCCGGTCACGCTGGTCGAGAACCTGGCCGAGTCCGCTGAGCAGGGTGGCGACCGGGTCGAACTGCCAGGCATTGAGCGCATCAAGGACGGTATGCGGGAGGGTCCAGCCGGCGGCCCGGCCGACCAGCGCCGCGAACTGAGTGCGGGTCGCTGTCCGGGTCGTCAGCAACGGCTGCTCGGCGGGCGTGACCACCCAGGTCGACCACAGGCCGGACGCATCAACGCCGGTTCGCTCGGCGATCAGGTCGAGGAACCCACGCCAGTCGGGTGGGCCGGCGCTCACGTCGGGCGCCCCGATCTGGCCGGCCGGCTGATAGGCCGCCTCCCGTCCGGATGCTGCTCGCCAGACCGCCTGCAGGCCGTCCGCCCCGACGAGGGCGTACAGCCGGCCGGCCAGGGTCACCGCAGCGGCTCGGCCGTAGCGATCAGTCAACTCAGCCGGTGGTGTGCCGGCGGCTGGCTGGCTGGTCGTGCTGGGGTCGCTCCCGGACCAGGCATTGAGCGGCAGCCTGGCGGTCTGGAGGGCCGGCGTGATCGACTCGTCGCGGGGCTTCAGCTTCATCGCCTGGGCGACCCGATTGCCGTAGAAGATCGCGAACCCATCGGCGATCCAGCGATCGGCGAACAGCGAATCGTCGAACCACAGGTGAGCCAGCTCGTGGACCGCGACGGTGTCGTCGGCCGTGTAGGCGATCCGGATTCGACCCTCGGCCGGCAGGTAGCTGGCGGCGTACCCGTCAAGCGAACGGGGCAGAGCTTCTTCGACGGCCAGGGCCTGCGTGGCCGGCTGGAACGGCAGCCCGATCTCGGCGGCCAGGAGGGGCAGGCTGGTCTTGATCAGACGGCTCATCCGGACCCCCCAGCCTGGGTCGTCCGGCCAGGCCCGCACGACCACACTCGCCGCACGTCCGTTGATCACGATGGCGACGCTCGTTTCGACGTACGCGCTCGGCCGGTCCGCGGCGACCACCGCGCTGAACGCCAGCGGGTCGGCGATCGGGCCGGCCGTCAGGGAGACCGAACCATCCGGGGCGGTCAGCGGGGCCCCGAGCCCTCCGGCCACGACCTTGACCTGGTAACCCGCCGGGAAGCGGACCACGACGGTCGATCCGGCCAGCCCGGCCGACCCGTAGGCCCACACCGGGAATGTCACGAGCGAGGCCCCCACTCGAATCGGACGGGTCGGGGAACCGCCCGGATCAGGCAGGTCGAACGTGACCGTCACGCTCGTGGTGTGCCCGGCGCCAAGCGCTGCCCCCAGGCCGACCGACAGGACCTGCTGACTCGCACTCCGGCTGACGACGCTGGCGGCCACCTTCCTCGAGCCGGCCGAGGCGCTGGCATGCACTGCGGTCGGCGGGACCGACAGGTCGGTCCGGTCGAAGGTATAGCGGTGGATGAGCGTGTCGGTCAGGTGGTTCGTCACCGCCAGGTGGACCGTGACGTGGACAAGCTTGTCGGCGGGGCGAACCTCGTACGTCGCGCCGCCAACCATCGTCAGGCCCGGCCCCGCCGCGGCAACGACTGCGCCAGGCAGGCCCACGGCAGGCAGGACCAGCACGGAGGCCAACCCGAGAAGGAGCGCCAGCCGGGCCGCCAGCGCGACGGTTACCCGCTGATGTGCCCGGGTCACGACCCGAGCAGCTCCGGCAAGCGGGCCGCGTAGCGCTCGAACAGGTCCGGGTTTCGGCCGATCCGGCCGCCCTGATCGGGGATCCGGCCGCCGATCCACAACCAGCCGGCCGTTTCCTCGAGGAGGGCATCACAGATGGCCAGCGAGCGAGCCAGGGCAACCCCGAGCTCATCCCGATCGAGGATGCGCATCGGAATCTCGGTACTCAGGGTGGGCCGGCCGTCCTCGGCCAGGGAGAACTTGACGAAGGGGAATTCGTCGTTCCAGCGGAGCAGCCGGTGATACGACTTGCGCAGGCCATCACCGATCGGTGGGGCGAAGTGGACCCACGTGATCAACCCCAGGGCGGGATCGAGGATCAGCGTGAAGCGGACGTCGAAGCGACGCCGGCCGTCGAGCTGCAGATCCCAGGCGATCACGGCATCCCGATCGACCCGGGCCGTCGGCACGATTCCGAGTTCGGCCAGCCAGGCCTCGACGACAGCGGCGTTGGGCATCCCCTCGGGCAGCGACATGCGCCGAGTCTAGCCCACGATCCCGGCAACGCCGGTTGCCCTAGCCGGCCACTCCGTCGACGCCGGTCACGGCCTTGCGCGTCGCGGCCTTGGCCGGCGGCCGAACCACGGCGGCCGGCCGAACCACCGACTCGCCACTGTGGATGTTCCGGCTGGCGAAGTCGGCGGCCTTGACGTCACCGCCGATCTTCACGTTTCGACCGATCCGCTGGCCGCGCGGGATCATCGCCCGCTTGCCAACCACGGTGATGCCCGTGTTGAGGCGTCCGGGCTCCAGCTTGTTGGGCGGGCCATCCGGGCCATCGCCGACGACCGCACTGGGTCCGACCACGACTTCCTTGTCGAGAATGGCCCGATCGATGATCGCCCCCTGGCGGATCACGGTGTCGAACATGATGATCGAGTCCCGGACGACGGCGCCGACCTCGACCCGCACGCCCGGCGAAAGGACGCTGTTGACGACCGTCCCGTTGATCACGCAGCCGTGGCTGATCAGGCTGCGATGGACCTGGGCGGTCGGTCCGATCTTGGCCGGGGCCCGTTCCTCGGACCTGGTGTGGATGAGCCAGCCACGGTCGTACAGGTCGAGCGAAGGGTGATCCTCGACGAGGGCCATGTTCGCTTCCCAGTACGACTGGATCGTGCCGACATCCTGCCAGTAGCCGTCGAAGCGGTAGCCGAAGACCCGGCCGCCGCCTTCGATCATGGCCGGCACGACGTTCGCACCGAAGTCGGGACGGTCTTCGGTCAGCCACTTCTTGAGGGCGCGCTTGCCGAAGACATACACGCCCATGCTGGCCAGGTCGCTCTTGGGAGCCTTCGGCTTCTCCTGGAATTCAGTGATTCGATTGCTCTCGTCCATGGCCAGGATGCCCATCCGGGTGGCGTCGGCGAGCGGCACTCGACGGACCGCGATCGTGACATCGGCCCGGCGCCGGCGGTGGGCGGCGATGAACGGGGTGTAGTCCATCTTGTAGATGTGGTCGCCGGCCAGGACAAGGACCGTGTCGCACGGATCGTGTTCGATCACGTTCCAGTTCTGGAGAACCGCGTCGGCCGTGCCCCGGTACCACTCGGCCACGCGACCACGCGCGATATAGGGCTGGAGCATCCGCACGCCGCCGGTGTTCCGGTCCAGGTCCCACGGCCGGCCCAGGCCGATGTGGTCGTTGAGCGAGCGCGGGTTGTACTGGGTGAGCACGACGACATCGTCGATCCCGGAGTTCACGCAGTTGCTCAGGGTGAAGTCGATGATCCGGTACTTGCCACCGAAGGGCACGGCCGGCTTGGCCCGCACCGAGGAGAGGATCGACAGGCGCTCGCCCTCGCCCCCGGCCAGGATCACCGCCATCGTCGGCTTCAAGGCGTCCTCCGCGTGGTCACCGATTCCGGCCGCGGGCGCGGCCTCGGTGCGATCTTAGTCCTCCGCCGTTCGCTGCGATCAACCCCGCCGGGTTCGAATCGGTCAACGTTTCGATTCCGGATGGTCAACGGGGTTGGGTCCGCGCACTGCTTACAGGAAGAGGCGGGGATTGACGAACGAGCCGTTGAGCTGAACCATCCAGTGAAGGTGCGGACCGGTCGTGTGGCCGGTCATCCCCACGAAGGCAAGGACCTGGCCCTGGGTCACCCACTCACCGACGTGGACGGCGATCGGATGGCGGTAGGCATCAACGTGGGCGTACCAGGTCAGCAGGGTCGTCGAATGGGCGACGATCACGACCCAGGCCCCATCCGAAAGCGGGCCGGCAAAGACGACCCGACCATCGCCGGCAGCGTGGATCGGGGTGTACATCGGATCGCTGACGTCGATCCCGTTGTGGAAATGGCTGCACGAGCCGAACGGGGGCTCCCACGGAAAGCCGGTGCAACCGAATTCCTGGGTCACGTCGCCGGCGATCGGCCAATTCAGGGTCCCGTTGTACTGCGACGGGACCCCCCCACCCTGGCCGCCGCTGTTGAGGATGTCCTGGATCTTCTTGGAGATGGCAGCTTCGGCGGCCGCTTCGGCGTTGATCGCCTTGCGCAGCGCGGCGGCATTGCCCGACAGCTTCTTGTACGTCGCCAGCTGGAAGGCGAGAGCCTTCGAGGTAGCCGCCTGGAGGAGCGCCAGCTGGGCCTTGGCCGCGGCCAGAGAGGCGAGGCTGGCGTCGAGCTGGACCTTCTGGGTGGCCGTCTGCTGGGCCAATTGCTCGGTCTGGGCGCGCGTTGTGGTGATGGTCTGATCAAGCGCGAAGAGGGTCGCCTGATCCGATGCGATCTGGTCGGCAAGGAGCCGATCCTGGTCTCCGAAGTCGATCAGCTTGCCGATGTCGCCAAGCGCGTCGGTGAACGACGCCGCCGACAGGAGGGTCTCCAGGATCGAGGTCCGATCCTGGTTGTAGGCCGCTTTGATGTGATTGGCAAGGAGGGCCTTGGCCCCGGCCAGGTCGGCCGATTTCTGCTGCTCTTCGCGGCCGAGCCCGATCAGGGCGAGATCGAGATTGGCCAGGTCCTGGACCTGCTGGTTGTAGGTCGCCTGGACCGTGTTGACCTTGACCTGCGTGGCGGCAATGCTCGCCTTGACGCCGACGAGGTCCGAGTTGATCCCGATCAGCTTGGTCTTGGTGCCGGCCAGGGCCACCGCCAGGTCCGCCTGGAGGGCGGCGAGCTGGGCCATCTTGGCCTTCTGGGCCGCCAGTTGAGCAGCAATCGCCTTGCGCTGGGCCTCGGCCTGGGACAGGTCGTCGCCCCGCACGAGGTCCGGCGTGAACGCCCCGCCGAAGAGCGAGACAAGGAGAATGCCGGCGAGCAGGGGGCGAACGAATCGAGCGGTCGTCATCGAGCGAGCGAACTCCGTTGATGCGTCCCGGACGCGATTGACCTCCACCCTACCCCGATTCGAGGGAGTCCGCTACCCCGACCGATGGCCCCCTACGATTGGAGGAGCACCGCCCAGAAGGCCCCGATGATCAGGAAGGGCCCGTACGGGACGAAGCTCTTCAGGCCGATCCGGCGGCTCACGACGAGGGCCAGGATCACCACCCCCGACAGGAGCACCCCGCCGACGACCCCCAGGGTCGTTCGCTCGAGGCCGGCCAGCAGCCCCACCCCGAACAGGAGCTTCACGTCGCCCAGGCCGAAGGCACCCGGCCCGAACGGGATCGACAGGACCAGGAACACGGCTGGAATGACGATCGCGCCGATCAGCGCCGGCAGCATCGCGCCGGGCACGGCCGGCCCGATCAGCGGGTTCTGGCCGGTCAGCCCATAGATCGCGGCCAGTCCGGCCAGCGGCAGGGTGATCTCGTCGGGCAGGAGGCGCTGGTCGAGGTCAACGGCCAGGAGCAGGATCAGGGCCAGGAAGACAAGGCCGTAGACGGCCGTGCTCGGAGCATCCGGGAAGCGCCGCCCGAGCAGACCGAGCGCGATCGCGCCAATCGCCGGGACGACCACGGTCCGCCAGTCGAGCGGCCGGATCGCACCGTCGTCGTGGCGCGGCCAGCGAGCGGAGATCCGGTCCGCCAGCAGGCCCCAGCCCAGGCCCAGGATGGCCAGGCCGATCATCAGCGGGGTCATTCGAGCCGGCCCCGGCCGCCGATCAGGTCCGCGGCGTGGCCGGGCGACTCATCGAGCGCCGGCCAGGGCGAGCTCGACCAGGGTCGCGTGGGTCACGCCGTTCGAGCCCCGGGCCGCGAACGGCAGCGGCTTGCGGAAGTAGCCGGTCCCGCCGATGTCGAGGTGGACCCACGGCTTCGTCCGGAACTCGCGCAGGAACAGGCCGCTCTTCACCAGCGATCCGTCGGGCGACCCCGCGTTCTGGATGTCGCCGTACCAGCTGTCCATCTCGGGCACGTAGTCGTCGATCAGGGGGATCTGCCAGTAGCGCTCGCCGGCCCGCTCGCCGGCTGCCATGACCGAGTCATACCAGGCCTGGGGAGTGCCGAACGCCCCGGTGACGAGATGGCCGAGGGCCCGGGCCACGGCACCGGTCAGGGTGGCCACATCGACGAGGTGGGTTGCGCCAAGTTGCTCGGCATAGGTCAGCGCATCGCCCAGGATCAGGCGGCCTTCGGCATCGGTGTTGGTGATATCCACCTGCTTGCCGTTCAGCGCCCGGACGATGTCGCCGGGTCGGGCGGAATGTGGTCCGGGCATGTTCTCGACGGCCGGCGCGATCGCCAGCAGGGGCGTACCGGGGGCCAGCCGGACGACCGTCTCGATCGCGGCAATGACGGTCGCCGCCCCGGTCTTGTCCATCTTCATCTCTTCCATCCGGTCGGCCGGCTTGATCGAGATGCCTCCGGAATCGAAGCAGACGCCCTTGCCCACGATGGCCAGGTGGCGTCCCAGCGCATCCAGCTCGCCGGCCCCGCCCGAGCGCATGACGATCATCCGGGGTGGGTTGTCACTCCCCCGGCCGACGGCCATGAACATGCCCATCCCGAGCTCGGTCGCTCGCTCCGGCTCGATGACGTCAATCGTCAGGCCATTCCGGGCGGCGATGTCGCTGGCTGCATCGGCGAGGACGATCGGGCTGACGTCGTTGCTTGCCCGGTTGGCCAGGGTCCGGGCGACGTTGGCGCCCTCAGCGAAGATCCGGCCGCGCTCGGCCGCCCTGGTCAGGGCCGCGATGTCGCCCCCTGGCGCGACGAGAATCAGCTCGTCCAGCACGGGCGGCGCCGACTCGACGCTGGCCAGGTAGATCGCCTTCGGCTCGTAGCTGCCTTCGACGACTCCTCGGACGAGCAACTCGGCAGCGGTCGCCTCGCCGCCCTCGACGTGCGCCCCGAGATCGCCCAGCCAGATCGCCAGCGAGTGAACGGCCCGGCCGCCCAGCCGTCGCTCGATCGTGGCACCGACCCGTTGGATCGTCTCGCGGGTGATCTCGGTGCCTTCGCCGGCTGCGACGGCCAGCAATCGCCCGGCCGGCAGGTCGCCGGCTGAAGCGAGGGCCGCAGCGTAGCGCTTGCCGGTCAGCTCGCCGAACGCGGCGAGGGCCGCCAGCTCACCGCCGCTGCGTCGATTGAGCTCGGCCAGGGCGCCCTCGAACAGCGGCTCTCCGACGATCGGCAACGCCAGGACGTCGGCCGTGGCCTGCCAGGGCTGGTCAGTGATGATCCGAAGCTGCACGCGCGCGATCCTCCCGGATGAACGTCCGACCGTCGTGTCGGGCCCGTTGGTGACGTCGGGCAGTGTAGCGTCGGTCAGGGTTGGGGCGCCGCGCTCGATCCACTGATGAGCGCGACGGCGGCCGCCAGGTTGCGCTTGGTCACCTCGATCGCGATTACCGCCTGGTTCAGGCCACCCCGGGCGACGTCATCGAGGATCACGACCAGGGCACGCGTGTCGGGGGGCAGATTCTGGCGGGCCAGGGCAAGGTTGGCAAAGGCCGTCCGGATCGCCGGCGTCACCTTGCGGGGAGACGCCTCGAGCAGCTTGTAGAGGGTTACCGCGGCAGAGTCGAAGGCGGCGTTGCGGTCGATCCACTGGGTCAGGATCGAGACGTCATCGGTGTTGGCCAGGGCATCGCGGCGGGTGGCGGCCGAGGCGAGCGACGCCTGGGCCAGGGTCATCGCGGCCAGCGCCCTGGCATACAGGGCCGTACTGCCGAGCTTGACGGCCTGGCCGGCATGGAGGTCATGGTCGGACAGGTCCTGGGTCAGGGCTGTCGCGACCACACTGCCGGTGGTCAGCTGGACCCACGAGGACTGCAGGTCGGCGGTGTTGGCCAGGGCCACCGTGATCGCGTCATAGCGCTGGCGCAGGTCGGCGCCGGTCGCGGTCTCATCGCCCGTCGCGATTCCGGGCAATGTGCCCAGGCGGACCCGGATCGAAGCGGTGTCGGCGCCGATCGCGGCGACCAGGGTCGTGCCGTTGGTGGTCGTCGCCGTCAGCCGGCCGGTGTCCCGGTTGATCAGGGCCGCAATCGCGTCGCGTCCGAGCTCACCCAACTGGTTCACCTCGCCGGACAGGCGGGTCAGGTCGGTCGCGGCCGCGGCGAGGCCGGGTCGAATCGCCTGGTCGGCGGCCCAGGTGAGCTCGGGCCGGCTGCCGTCCCACGGCGATCGGCTCGTGCCACCCACGATCCCGGCCGAACCGAGGCTGAGGACGATGGCGGCAGCGGTCCAGCCGGCGGCCGGGATCAAGCGAGCGAGGATTGAACCCCGCTTCGCAGGCTGGCCGGGGTCCGAACCGAGGACGATCTCGCCCGCACCGGACGAGGCCCCGGTCACGGGCGGGCAGTTCCCAGGTCCGGTTCCTGGCGGCGCACCTTGCGAGCGAGATAGCCGAGGTTGCCGCTCATGTCACGAGGCGGTCGGCCAAGAGCGGTCTCGAACGAATCGAGCGGCCCGATGTTGTCGATCTTGAGCTGGCGTAACTGGTCGGTCGCGACCGGGAACGGAATGCCCAGCTTCTCGGCCACCCCGGCGACGAGCGCGACGAGGGCCACCGGCATGGGCACGATCAGGCGACGACTGCCCATCCCCGCCAGCACCTCCCGGGTGATCTCGCGGTACGTCCAGTAGCGCGGCCCGCCGAGTTCGTATTCGGCCCCGATCGTCGTCGGCTGCTCCAGCGAGAACCGAATTGCGGCAGCCAGGTCGTCGACCGCGAGGGGCTGAAATCGACTCTGGCCGTTGCCCGGCACGGGCACGACCCCGGGCGAGATTCGGACCAGGCCCGCGACAATGTTGAAGAACCCGTCGCGTTCGCCCCACAGGAGCGACGGCTTGAGGATCGTCCAGTCGAGCGAGCTGGCCTTGACCAGCTGCTCGGCCCGGGCCTTTGAGCTCGCGTAGTGGAGGCTCGGGTCGTCGACGACACCAAGTGCTCCGAGGTGGACGAGCCGACGGATGCCGGCCGCCCGGGCCGCCTCGATCACGTTGCGGGTGCCGACCACGTTGACCCGCTCGAGCGAGCGGCCGTTGTCTCGATCGCGGGCCAGCGCCACCAGATGGACGATCGCATCCGCACCCGCGAGGGCCGGCCCAAGGCTGGCCGGGTCGTCGACGTCGCCGGTGCGCAGGTCCACGGCGTCACGGGTCGCTTCCGGCAGGCGGTCCAGGACGCGCCGCCCCGCGTCGCCCGAGCGGACCAGGGCGAGGACCCGATGACCGCCGGCCAGCAGCTCGGGAATCGTGTGGCTGCCGACAAAGCCACTCGCGCCGGTGACGAGGACGGTTGACATGCGCTCAGCGTAGCATCGCCCGGTGATGACCACGAACAGGCCGGAAACCCTCGGGCCAGGCGACCTTGGCCCGGTCCCGCTTGGGCGTCTTGTGGCAGCCATGCCCAAGGCCGAATTGCACCTTCACCTCGACGGCTCGGTCCGGGTCGAGACTGCGCTCTTCCTCGCCCAGACCAGGTCGGTCGACGCACCAACGAGCTACGCGGGCATGTTCGCGGCCCTCGTTGCCCCGGCTCGCACCAGCTCCCAGGCCGAATTGCTGGAGCGATTCGAGCTGCCGATCGCCCTCCTCCAGGATGCCGAGGCGCTCGAGCAGGTGACGGCCGAGCTGGTCGAATCGAAGGCCGCCGATAATGTCCGCTACCTCGAGATCCGCTGGGGACCGGCCCTCCACGTCCGACGTGGCCTGACCCTCGACGCCGGGATCGCCGCCGTCTGCCGCGGCGCCCGCGAGGCCGCCGCCCGGACAGGCAGCGTGGTCCGGCTCATCTGTACAGCGCTGCGCAGCCACGAGCCGATCGAGGTCGAGCGGCTGGCCGAGGCGGCCGCCCGGTTCCGCGACCAGGGCCTCGTTGGCTGGGACCTGGCCGGCCCGGAGGCCGCCTTCCCCGACCCGCTGGTCTTCGAGCGAGCATTTGCGGCGGCCCGCGCCGGTGGGTTGCGGATCACCCTCCACGCCGGCGAGTGGGGCGGATCCGCGCAGGTTCGTCGAGCACTGGCCCTTGATCCCGAGCGGATCGCCCATGGCCTCGGTGCTGCCGATGATCCGGACCTCATGGCCGAACTGATCCGGCGGGGAATCACCCTGGACCTGTGCCCGACGAGCAACGTCCAGGCAGGCATCGTGGCGTCGGTCGCCGATCACCCCCTGGCCCGACTCCAGCGTTCCGGGGTGTCGGTCAGCCTGTCGACGGACGACCCGACCGTGTCCAATCTGCTCCTGTCCGAGGAGTACGTCAGGGCCGTGGAGCTGATCGGCCTGAGCCTGCCCGAACTGTGGGCGATCGACCGCCACGCCCTCGAGGCTGCATTCGCGGCGCCCGAGGCGATCGGGCCGCTGCGCGCTGCCTTCGAGCGCTGGGGCACTGACATTCCCGAGCTCAACCCACCGGCATTGTCCTCGCCCTGAGTCGCTCGAGGGCTGCCTCGAGCTCCGTTGCATCCTCGGCGACGGCGTCCGGGGCATCGGAATCGGCGAGGGCCTCGACTTCGGCCCGGGTCGTGACCCCCGTGAGCATCAGCACGCAGCGCGCCCCGACCGCCTTCGCGGCGCGCAGATCGGTCAGGATCCCGTCGCCGATCATCACCGCCGTGCGTGGATCCGCTCCCACGGCCCGGGCCGCTTCCTCGAGGAGGAGCGGCCCCGGCTTGCCGATCGAGACCGGGCTCACCCCACTCGCCGCCTCGACGGCCGCGACCACGGCGCCGGAGCCGGGCATCAGGCCTCCCTCAGTCGGATAGATCGGGTCGCGATTCGTGGCCACGAAGCGGGCGCCTGCCCGGATCGCACTCGACGCCACGGCCAACCGCTGCCAGCTGAGCTCTGGATCGAGGCCGACCACCACGGCGCCCGGCCGGCCGGCGGCCTCGAAACGATCAATCCCTTCGTTGGCGACCCGCTCCGCCGCCGCGCCGGCCATCACGACCGAGAACCCAACCTCGGCCAGTTCGCGGCCAAGGCCCGGCCCGCCGAGGGCCAGGACCCGCTCGAGCCCGGGGTCGACCTCGCGCAGGTAGAGCGCAGTCGCCCGGGGCGAACTGATCACCCGGTCGGCCGAGACCGGCGCGCCCAACCCGGTCAGCCGGGCAACGTAGTCCGCCCGATGCCACATCGAGTTGTTGGTCACATAGACGACCTCGTCACCGGCCGCGACCCGCCGGGCCAGGAGGCTGGCGATGCCCGGAATCGGCTCGCTGCCGCGATAGACGACACCGTCCAGGTCGACCAGGAGGAGCATCCCCGAAGCCTACAGGCGACGGCCCCGGCCGGGCGTGTCACGATGGGCGAGTGAACCGCACCCTCGACCGCTCTCCGCGCGACCCGCTGTTCGGCGTGGAGCGCCTGCTGATCGACGGGACCAACCTCCTCTACCGGATGAGCAGCGACGCCGCGGTGCCACGAGCTCCGGCGGCCTTGATCGGCCGGCTGCGGGCGGTGATCCCGGCGGCGACCCGGATCGAGCTCGTGCTCGATGGCGCTCCCGAGCACGGGCTGGCCGGGGTACGCATCGCCAACGGGCTGACCGTCCGCCACAGCGGCCGGTATTCGGCGGACTACCTCCTGGACCGCCTGGTGGTCGACGCGGTCGGCTCGGGCGGCACCGCCGAAGCCGCCATGCGTGCCGCCGACGCCCTCCTCGTGATCACCGACGATCGTGAGCTGGCCAGCCGGATTCGCCGGCGGGGGGCCAGGGTAGCCAACGCAGCCTGGCTGATCGGCCGCCTCGAACGCGCCCGCCTGAGCGCGCCATCGGTTGGTGCCGCTCGGCCGCCGGTCGTGAACCCGGCTGCGCCTCGGGGCACCGCCCCGAGCGCTGCCCAGGCCGGTGCCGAGGAGGGCGACGAACGCCCTGGTTGGCGGACCGGCCGAGGCGCCACCACGAAGACCGGCAATCCCCGCCGACGGGCTAGAATGCGGCCGTGAACCTGCCCGACCAGATCAGTCACCTGTGGACCCAGGTCTTGGGCCTGCTGGCCAAGGTGGTCAGCCCAGATTGGGGTTCGCTGATCGGCCTGTTGCCCGTCTTCCTGTTGATCGGCGTGATCGGCCCGCTGGTCAGCCTGCTGGCAGTCCTGTGGTTCTACTACTTCATTCGCCGACCGCGCACGAAGGTCCGCTTCCTCGAGGGCCCGCGCCTGGCGGCGATCGCCTCGGATGGCCTGCCCCTCTTTCCCGCCGGGGAGCCCTACGACCTGCGGACGGGCCTGATCTACCCGACCGGCACGACCCAGAACGACGCCGGCGAGCAACTTTCGGTCACCTGCCCGATGTGCGCTATCGCTCGTTTCGCCGAGGTGACAACCTGCCCGAACTGCGGACTCGTCCTGAAGGTCGACCGCCGGGTGGCTGTGCGCACGTTGCAACCGGCCGGGCCACCGCCCGGTGGGGCCGCCGCCGCCTGAGCCCGGCCGGCGTTCGATCTTGATTCATCCGTTCCAGGCAGGAGCAGGACCATGGCGAGCGGCTCACTGATCTTCTACTCGGCGGCCGGAATCCTGCTGGTGCTGGCATTCGGTGCCCATGTCGTCCACGCGGTCCTGCTCGCCCACGGCCGGCGCCTCGCGGCGGCGTTCAGCCTGGCCCGTCAGCCGGCCTTCGCCGGGGTCGTGACCGGCTCGTTTGTCGAAGGTCGCGAGGCGGCCCTGGCTGCGGGCGTCGAACCCCGGTCGGCCGCGGCGCCATTCGCCTCTGGGCTGACGGTGATCGCTGCTGTACTGCTCGGGTTGTCGATGGCCATGCGCGCGGCCGTCGTCGGGCGCGGGCCGTGGGGCAACATGGAAGAGTTCACGGTCGCCTTTTCGTTCACGATCCTGGTCGGCTACCTGGTCCTGGGGCGGCGCGATCCGATCCGCTCGATCGGCTTCATCCCGACCGGGGTTGCCCTGGCGCTCTTCCTGTACAGCACGACCCTGCCGAACGAGATCATCCCGCTCGTCCCCGCGCTCAATAATGCGCCGCTCCTGACGATCCACGTGGGGATGGCCACGATCGCCTACGGCATCTTCGCCACGAGTTTTGCGGCCGGGATCGGCTCCCTGGTCCAGGGCAAGGGCGACCGGTTCGGCTGGCTGCCCTCGCACAAGATCCTCGACGAGGTAGCCTACCGGTCGGTGATCGTGGGCTTCCCGATCTTCGCCACGATGATCATCCTGGGCAGCGTGTGGGCCTCGATCGCCTGGTCACGCTACTGGGGCTGGGATCCCAAGGAGACCTCAGCGCTCGTGACCTGGCTGACCTACGCCGTCTACCTCCACGCCCGCAATCAGCGAGCCTGGGCAGGACGTCCCGCCGCGCTCCTGCTGGTCGTGGGCTTCGGGATGGTCCTGGTGACGTACTCGGGCAGCCTGTGGTTCAGCGGGCTGCACGCCTACAGCGGGCTCAATTGAGGTCCACGGTACGGCCGTGAGCACGGGCAAGCCGGCGACTCCCGGACCGGTCGCCGCGCCAACTCCCGCGCAGGCGACCGCCCCGATGCGTCGAGCCAGGACCCTGCGCGAGCGGCTCGGCCCCGCCTATCGCCGGGCGCGCGATCTTTCGCTTGCCCCCGTCTATGCCTTCTACCGGCAGCGCCTCCGGGCACGGGTCCTGTCCGAGCCCCGGCCGGAACACATCGCCGTGATCATGGACGGGAACCGTCGCTGGGCGACGGCCGAAGGCTTCGCCGATCCCGGGGCGGGACATCGAGCCGGGGCCGAGAAGGCGCTCGAGTTGATCGACTGGTGCGCCGAGATGGGCATCCATGAAATCACCCTGTGGGCCCTCTCCCTCGAGAACCTGTCGCGCCCTGCCGACGAGGTCGGCACGATCACCGACGTTGCCGAGGAGGCGATCCGGGCGATGACCGAAGGCCGCCGGCGAACTCGCCTGCCGATCCATCTCCGGGTGATCGGGCGGCGCGACCTGCTGCCCGAGGGCCTGCGTTCCGTGGTCGACTCGTCGGCCGACCTGTCACGCGCAGACGGCACGATGGACGTCACGATCGCCCTGGCCTATTCAGGCCGGGACGAGCTCCTCGAGGCCTTCCGCTCCACCGTCCGCGCTGCCGCATCGGCGGGCGTCCCGGCCGACTGCCTGGCCGACGAGCTGACCGCGGAAACGGTCGCCGAGCATCTCTACACCCGAGGCTCCTCGGAACCGGACCTGATCATCCGGACCTCCGGCGAGGTTCGCCTGTCCGGCTTCCTGCCGTGGCAGTCGGTCTACTCCGAGCTCCAGTTCTGCGAGGCCTACTGGCCGGCCTTCCGCGAGATCGACTTCCTGCGCGCCTTGCGCACCTACCAGCAGCGCGCCCGCCGCTTCGGCCGCTAGCCCGCCCGACGTTCCGCGGCGCCCGATGGCGGCCCGCGCCCGGGAACGACGCGGCACGCCTGCGTTCCAGCCGTCGAGGCGGGCTCGTCGGCGGTCGGACCTGCACCAGATGGATAGGTTCGACCAATCGACAACTCCGCTCGTCGGTTCCCGGCATCGGGTGCAGAGATTCGACCCGACTCTGTCCTGGCTGGTCGGAATCCCGCAGCGCGAGCCGGAATCTGACGCGTTTGGTCGGCCGCGACGTCAGACTCATTCACGGGATGCAGGTCAATGTCGGTCGGCTCCAGAGAGGACATACCGAACGCATGTGCTAACCTGACTTACTCCGCGGCTCCGCTCAGGCTGGGCAAACCATCGCAACAGCCTGCTCAGCAGGTCCGAAGGCGGTCCCGGGACGACCGCCGTTCCACAGCCTGTCCACGCCGCGCGGGGACCTGTCCACAGCCTGGGCAGAGCTATCCACGCGCCAGGGCCAAATTGTCCACAGCCACACGATGTAGCGGTGTGGGTCGGAATCGGACCACTAGATCTTGTGTTTTGGGGTTGACGACGCCTTGCTCGAAGCGTAACGTTACCCGGTCGCTCGCGACGCCCCGGAGGATCCCTCGGGAGGCCGCCGACCAGCCAGGTCGGGCCTCCGCGTAAGCCGAATCACCGCCTCGGCGCGAATGACGAGATTGGATAGGTGTCGCAGCTACCCGGACCGAGGACCGGCATCGCCCAAACCAGTGTCCGTGGCCGCGACGTCGCGGCGGATCTCGCTCCGCGTCGAACCCCCAGTCGGCGGAGCCCGTTCAAGTCCAACCCCTGAGCCCCAGCCCGGACCCAGGTCATCGGCCTACCCGCCGTCCGACCTCGACCCGGATCGATTGGTCCGTAGCCGACCGCCAGACCAGGGCGGCGCGAACCAGACCCAGCAAACCAGCCGACCCATCGATCAGACGGTGAGCGGCCTGGAGGAGAGGAGCAACCAGTGGCCCGTGTCGCCCCGGAGTCGATTTCAGTCGTGGATGAGCACGCCCCGGCCGGCGCTCGGTCGGACAAGCGGGCAGGTCGCCGGGACAAGGCCGCCGAGAAGGCAGCCGGCAAAGTCCTCGTCAGGACGCAGCCCCGCCATGCCGGCCCGTACGGCGCCAGCTTCGATGGTCGTCGCGAGGATGGTCGTCCGGCCAAGGGCCTGACCTTCGAGCGGCGCTGGACCCAGCCGGGCGTCCATCCCTACGACGAGATCACCTGGGAGACCCGGGTCGCTGCGATCGGCAATGAGTCGGGCAAGCTCGTCTTCGAGCAGAAGGACGTCGAAGTTCCCAGCTTCTGGAGCCAGCTCGCCACCAACGTCGTCGTCAGCAAGTACTTCCGCGGTCACGTAGGTACGCCGGAGCGCGAGACGAGCGTTCGCCAGCTGATCGACCGGGTCGTCAACACGATCGCCGCGTGGGCGGAGACTCAACACTACTTCGCCTCGGACGAGGACCTGGCCACGTTCAAGGCCGAGCTGACCCACCTGCTCGTCCACCAGAAGATGAGCTTCAACTCGCCGGTCTGGTTCAACGTGGGGATCGAGGCCCGGCCGCAGTGCTCGGCCTGCTTCATCAACTCCGTCCAGGACTCGATGAGCAGCATCATGGACCTGGCCAAGACCGAGGCCATGCTGTTCAAGTTCGGCTCCGGCGCGGGATCGAACCTGAGCACGATCCGGTCGTCCCGCGAGCGGATGTCGGGTGGCGGCACGGCCTCCGGCCCGGTCAGCTTCATGCGCGGCTACGACGCCTTCGCCGGCGTGGTCAAGTCGGGCGGCAAGACCCGCCGCGCGGCCAAGATGGTGATCCTCGACGCCGATCATCCGGACGTCCTCGATTTCATCGACTCGAAGATGCTCGAGGAGAAGAAGGCCTGGGCCCTGATCGAGCAGGGCTACGACGCCTCGTTCACCGGTGAGGCGTACGGCTCGGTCTCATTCCAGAACGCCAACCACTCGGTCCGGGTGACCGACGAGTTCATGCAGGCGATCGAGAACGACGGCGAGTGGACCACCCACGCGGTCGTCGACGGCGCCCCGATGGGCACCTACACGGCCCGCGACATCTTCAAGCGGATGGCCGATGCCGCCCACCTGTGCGGCGACCCGGGGATCCAGTACGACACGACGATCAACGACTGGCACACATCGGCCAACTCGGACCGGATCTACGCCTCAAATCCTTGCGTCACGGGCGACACCCTCGTCGCGACCGATTCGGGCTGGCGCCGGATCGACAGCCTGGTTGGGTCCAGCGCCAGTGTCATCGGCTCGGATGGCCAGGCACATCCGGTGGATCGGATCTTCCCCACTGGCACCAAGCCGATCTTCGAGCTCAAGACGAGGTCCGGCTACCGGGTCCGGATCACCGCAGATCACCTGGTGGCAACCGTCCGCGGCGATGTTGCGGTCAAGGACCTGCGCGCGGACGATCGAATCTTCCTCAACGCGGCCGGCTTTGGCCCGGATTCGTTGCCGATCGAGTTGGCCGAGGCGATCGGCCTGGCCGTGGGCGATGGTTACCTCAGCCATCAGACGATCGATGGTCGGGAGTTCGCCTCGATCGTGCTGACGATGCACGCCGAGGAGGCCGAAGTCCTGGGGGCCGTGGCCGCCGAGCTCAACGACCAGAAGCGACTGCTCAAGGTCGCCGGATCGGTCGGCCGAAATGACAATGTCAACGTCACGGTCAAGTCAACGGGAGCCCGCCTGGCGTTCGCGTCAAGACCGGTCGTCGAGCTGTTCCTGCGCTACGCCGTACTCGACGAGGGCGCCAGCCTCAAGCGCTTCACGAACGATGCCTTTGGCCTGGATCGGGCCAGCCTGGCTGCCATCCTGCGGGGCTTGTTCAGCGCCGACGGAACGGTGGCCAATTACGGCACCAAGAGTCAGCATGTCGCGCTCGACTCCACCTCGCTCGACCTGCTCCTCCAGGTCCAGCGGATGATGCTCGGGTTTGGGATCAAGGCACGGATCTACGAGAACCGCCGGGGCGGTCGGCTCACCTCGATCCTGCCCGACGGCAAGGGTGGAGCCAGGAGCCACCCCGTCCAGGTAATCCATTCCCTGCGGGTCAGCAGCGCGTCCCGAATTCGCTTCGAGCGCGAGATCGGGTTCGTTCCAGAGAGTCCCAAGGCCGCTGCCCTTGCTCGTTTGAACGCCAATGTCGGGACGTACAGCGACGAGTTGGTCGACGAATTCGGCTCGCTGACCGCGGCCGGCGAGGCCCCGGTCTATGACCTGACCGAGCAGACGACCAACCACTTCGTCGCGAACGGCCTGGTCGTTCACAACTGCTCCGAGTACATGTTCCTGAACGACACGGCGTGCAACCTGGCCAGCCTCAACCTCATGACCTTCGTCCGCGACGAGGATGGCGAGTTCGACGTCGAGGACTACCGCAACGCGGCCCGGCTGACGATCACCGCCCAGGAGATCCTCGTCGACAACGCCTCCTACCCGACGCCGCGGATCGAGGAGAACTCCCACAAGTTCCGGCCGCTCGGCCTGGGCTACGCGAACCTCGGCGCGCTGCTGATGTCACGCGGCCTGGCCTACGACTCCGACGAGGGTCGCAACTTCGCGGCCGCCCTCACCGCGATCATGCACGGCGAGGCGTATCGCCAGTCGAGCATCGTCGCCCGCGATCACGGCGGCCCGTTCGTCGAGTACGAGAAGAACAAGAACCCCTTCATCCGGGTCATCCGGAAGCATCGCGACGCGAGCTATCAGCTCCCGAGCATGGGCGTGCCGCGCGACCTCCAGGACGCCGCCCGGGCGGTCTTCGACGAGGCCCTCGCCCTCGGCGAGCAGAACGGCTATCGAAACGCCCAGGTGACCGTGCTCGCCCCGACCGGGACGATCGCATTCATGATGGATTGCGATACCACCGGCATCGAGCCGGACATCGCCCTCATCAAGTACAAGAAGCTCGTCGGCGAGGGCTTCATCAAGATCGTCAACCAGACGGTCCCGGCGGCCCTCCGCAAGCTGGGCTACTCAGCGGACGACGTCGAGGCGATCCTGGCCTACGTCAACGAGCGCGAGACCATCGAGGGCGCCCCCGGCCTCAAGCCCGAGCACCTGTCCGTCTTCGACTGCGCCTTCAAGCCGGTCAACGGCGAGCGCTCGATCCACTACATGGGCCACGTCCGGATGATGGGCGCGGTCCAGCCGTTCATCAGCGGTGCGATCAGCAAGACGGTGAACATGCCCGAGGCTGCGACGGCCGAGGAGATCGAAAAGGTCTACCTCGAAGGTTGGAAGCAAGGCCTCAAGGCGATCGCGATCTACCGGGACGGCAGCAAGCGCAGCCAGCCGCTCAGCACCGGCAAGAAGAAGGATCCCGACGCGGTTGACTCGGCGGTTGTCGCCGAGCTCAAGCGCCAGCTCGAGCTGGCCCAGGTCGAGGCGGCCAAGCCGCACCGCCGGCGCCTTCCGACCGAGCGAACGGCGGTCACCCACAAGTTCGACATCGCCGGCCACGAGGGCTACATCACCGTCGGCCTTTACCCGGACGGCCAGCCCGGCGAGATCTTCCTGAAGATCGCCAAGGAAGGCAGCACGGTCTCGGGGCTCATGGACAGCTTCGCGACAACGGTCAGCGTGGCGCTCCAGTACGGCGTGCCGCTCAAGG